>NZ_JBHVQS010000048.1:0-66455 GCF_042886435.1 Streptomyces sp. NPDC058000 | reverse complement strand
GTTCGTCAGTTCATGCCGACGCACCATGACGGACTCCTGCCCGCAACGGCATTAGATCCACCGCCCCGAGCAAGAGCCATCAGACACTGCCTAGTGGTGCGCACCTCGACAGACGACAGTAAGAGTCTGGACCTGCTTGCTTTGCTCGGCCCGCAGGCGCGCACCACTTTGGCCACGGCGCTCGCGGATCCGCGGCGGGTGGACGAGGCACTGCTCGATGTCATGAAGACCGGGGTCAGTGATGTGAATCGCGAAGTCGGCAGCCTGCCGTTCGTACGGCTACAGCTCCTCCTCGCGCCCGTTGTCGAGTCGTGCCGGCTGCTGCTGCTCGCCGACGACGTTTCCGCGTCACTGTTGCCGGGTCTGCGGACCGTCGCCGCACAGGCGTACACGCTGGCCGGCCGACTCGCCTTCGAAACACGCGATGACTCCGCTTCGCACAGCTTGTACACCGCCGCCACCGAAGCAGCCGGGAAGACCGGGACGCCGTGGCGGCGCGCAATGGTGCACATGAGCCACGCTCTGGTCACTCTCTATTCGACGCCTGGCCTGGAACCCGCTCGGCAGCTCGTCGACGCCGCGGTACGCGATGCTCGCGCCGGCGGCAGCATCATCGTCCGAGCCCGTGCTCATGCGGTGCAGGCAGAGATCACGGCGCGGGCGGGAGGAGAACACGCTGCACGGCAGGCGCGGGCGGCTCTCGCCCTGGCCTGGTACGACCTCGACGGCGACCATGCCGACGATCCGTCGACGTCCTCCTTCACAGCCGCACACCTGCGAGGCTTCGAGGGCGTGACGTCGTTGCACGTCGGCGACGCAGCTGCCGCGCACGATGAGTTCGCCCGGTCCGCAGCGGCGCTCACCCGGCCGCGCGAGCAGGTCCAGCGAGCCATCGTCAGGTCTGACCAGGCACTGGCCCGACTGAGCCTTGGTGACCCGCAGTCGGCGGCCGCACTGTTGCACGAGTGCGTCAACGCCACGTCAGCGACTGGTGGACGAGTGGCGACAATGCGGCTCCGCCATGGCCGACGCGAGCTGCGGCCGTGGCGCCGGGAGGACTGGGTTGCGGACCTCGACGATCACATGATCGACGCCCTGGGTGCGTAGGCGTAAGCATCCCCTGCTCCGGCCGCACAGACACCGTCGACGGCCCTGAGCCGTCCGCAGGCGTGTCACTCAACTGGTGGCAACCGCAGGGGACGGGGCCCAGCGATGCTGGGCCCCGTCGATATTGCGTCTACCTGTGAATGATCAGGCAGGCCATCCCGGGCAAGACGCGCCCTGAAAGGTCTTTCCACTCAGTGCACAGCCGCGAGCCGTCCGGGAAGTTCTGGTTGATGCTCCAGCTTGTGTGGTCGGTGTCGCCAGTGGTGTCGGCCGACGTCCAACCCCGGATGTTCTGCTTCCACTTCCCGTTCTCCCAGAGGGTCAGGAGCGCCTGGGCATGGATCCGGTGGGGTGTCCGGGAGCTGGTCACGCTGTCCACGTGCAAGCCACTCCCGTAGACGGTGAGTCGGTTCCCCAGTCGGGTAGCGGAGCCTGTAGCTCCCGCCGGCGGAGCAATCACCAACACGGCAAGTGCGGCAAGGCTGGCTGAAGTCTTCGCTTTTCTTCGCATGCCAAAAGAACGAGAAGAGCGGCTTTCCCGTCTCGGATGTACTCGGAGATCAGCCTGCGGTGTGAAGACTGCAGATCCACATGACAGGAACGATACCGTCACTTTGTCAGAGCGCTGTTGAGCCGCTTTCGGTGACCGCGAGCACTCTCTTCGGCGGCTATTAGCCGAATCGCGGCCCGTCTCGACAACACGACAAAGACCTCTTGATTAGCGGCTTCCGCTCTTCATGAGCGCCGAGGTTCGGTGGTCGTGTTGCAGTCGCGATCGCCGTGGAGGTCCTCAGCATGACTCCTGTTCTGTTCATCGCCGCATCTCTGACGTTGTTGTTCACCCACGCAGGCTCCGCTGCGCTCGACGAAGCAAGCATGTGCGTGCGCCCGGGGCGAGGCCGCCACCGTCGCGTCGCCCGAGGACGCCACGCCGCGCGAGGGGGACGACGATGACCCCGCCGCTGCACCGCAAATCCAACGTCGTCCGCGTGCTCTGGCGCTGGACCGGAGACACCCCGCATGTAGTGTCGCGCGCCCGAACCGCCCTGCGCTGCGCCTTGGACCAACTCGGCTATGGCGGAGAGGAGGTCGAAGACGCCGTGCTGGCCATCTCGGAGCTCGTCGCCAATGCCCTTGAGCATGCACCGGGTCCGTATGAGATGAGGTTGCGTCGGGTCACGGCCGGAATGGTCTGTGAGGTGGTGGATCGAGATCCTCGCATCCCTCGGATCCCCGTCATGCCAGCAGGGATGCCATTCGCCCCCGGACCGGAAATGCGTGGGGGTGGGTTGGATGCTTTGTTGGAGGTCTTGTCGGAACGGGGCAGGGGCCTTCACATCGTGCATCAACTCACCAGTGGACGCTGGGGCTTCATGGCGCGCACGCGCGAAGGGATGAAGGTCGCCTGGATGCTCATCCCCAGTGGTCAAGCAGACGGCTAGGGGCTGGCGACCGCAGGCTGCTGCCAGACCGGGCGACAGCCTGCGTGTCGTTTCCAGGGCGCATCGACGCGAGACTCCGTGAGAGGCGCAGGGCGTCGGATGGGCCTCACTCGTTGCGGTTGAACTACGCAACACCGGGTAACTCCAGTTTGCAATTGATCACAGAGAGTGGTTATTTGGGGGCTGTCGGTGACGGAAGGTGGGGGATTGTGTTGAGTGGTGGCCGAGTGGCGTTGCGGCTTTGCGGGGCCTGCATGGTTTCGACGGCTCTGGTCCTGGTGGGTGGGTGTGCTGGGGAAAAGCCTGGAACCAAGCCATTGCCGGAGAGGACGGCTGAAGCGACGGCGTCTCGTGCGCCTGATGCGGAGCACACGGCAGCCCTCGCGGCCTATCGGGCCATGTGGCGCGATCTGACGAAGGCGTCGGAAACGTCCGATGCGGCGTTCCCGACGCTGGGAGATCACGCAACCGGCGGCGCTCTTGAGTTGATGAAATACGGCTTGAGGAAAGGAAAAGAAGGCAAGGTCGTCAGTAAAGGGGTGCCAAGGGTAAACCCTAAGATCATCAGGGCGACAAGCCGAGAGGTCATGTTGCAGGACTGCGTGGACGCCCGGAATTGGCTGGAGTACAAGCTGAACGGTGAGTTGAAGAACAACGTGCCGGGGAGTCATTTCCGGGCCGACGCAACCGTTCGGCGCAGTGAGGAGCTTTGGAAGGTTTCAGACCTTTATATGCACGAATCTGGATCCTGCTGATGCCTGGATTTGTCGCCGCAGGGGGCGTGGTCATGAGCGCCCTGGCGGTCCTCTCCGTTGCGGCCGCTGTGCTGGCCTGGGCGGATGACTCCCATTTGCGATACGCAGGAGTTACGTGCACCCCGGGTCAGTGCGAGGTGGCTGCTGGCAGCGTGTCGAAACAGTCGGACCGTCCGAGCGATAACGGTCCCACAGCGCAAGCGGCGCATGCGAATTCGAGTCATGGGGGCACGAAGGCCCCGCCAGCCATCGAGACGGGTGACTGGGGGCCCGCCTTGGCCACGATGGGCCTGGCCAACGCAGGTAAGGGGATCTTTCCGCGTTCTGATGGCGAAGAGCCGCACAATCCGAAGTCGGACGCGGAGCAGCACGTGCCGGTCAAGGCTGTGGTCCAGCGGGCAGTAGAGCGGCTGAAGTTGCCGAGACCGGTGATCCGTACGAGTCCGAGTGAGGATTTTGCGCAGGTGGTCAATGTGCCGACGTGGATGTGGGTGGAGCGTGGGACGTGGGGTCCCGTCACGACATCGGCGGCGGCGGATGGGGTGGCAGTGACGGCGACGGCCAAGCCGCGGCGGGCGGTGTGGTCGATGGGTGAGGGCGGCACGGTGGTGTGTCGGGGGCCGGGGACACCGTACTCGGCCCGGCTTGAGCCTAACGCGTCGTCGCCGGACTGCGGTTACACCTACCGGCGGGCGTCGACGTCCGAGGTGGGGAAGGCGTTTCGGGTGTCTGTGCGAGTGGTCTGGGATGTGGAGTGGGAGGGAGGTGGGAGATCCGGGGTGGTGCCGGGGCTGGCGATGTCGGCTGAGCGGCGACTGGTGGTCGATGAGGTGCAGGCCGTCGTGACGAGCTGACGGCTGGAGTGGTCGAACGGTGCGGTGCTGGTGCGCCGCTCGGTTGAAGTGGACGTTCTTACTGCGGGGTGAAATGTGGGTACCTCCTTGTCTTCTTCAGCCCCGAAGGGGGCTGCGGTTGGTGTGCCGGGGGCGCGTCGCGCGGGGCCGGAGCGGAAGCCGGTGGTGACGGGTGGTCGGCGGCGTCGGCTGGGCTGGGTGTGGGCCGGGGTGGGGGCGGTGGTGGTCTCGGCGGTTGGCTTCACGATGGTCGTAAAGGTGGCGGGTGAGCGGGACCGGGTGTTGGCGGTAGCCCGTGACGTGTCAGTAGGGCAGGTGCTGGAGCCGGGTGACCTGCGGGTGGTGGAGGTGGCAGCAGAGGCGGGTGTAGTGCCGGTGGCGCAGCGGGGCGCGGTGTTGGGGCGGCGGGCGCGGGTGCCACTGGCAGCCGGGGCGCTGTTGGCGCCGGGGCAGGTCGGAGCGCGTGCCGGGTTCCCTCCGAAGGGGTCTTCGCAAGTGGCGTTCGCGGTCGAGCCGGGTGGCTCGCCGCCGGACCTCTCGCTTGGGGAACGTGTTGCAGTGCTTCCCGGGCCGGCGAGTACAGGAACTGTGGCGGGTGATGCGGAGGAGAAGGTGCCGTCGGTGGTGACAGGAACGGTGACGGGGGTGCGGGCACCGGAGTCGGCGGCCGGGCCTCGTGTGGTCACGGTGCTGGTGGAGACCGGAGCCGCGCGGTGGGCGGCGCAGTTGGAGAATCCGCGTGTGGTGGTGCTGCCGGCCGAGGGGCGTGAGGCCCCGTGAGGCGTCTGGTGACGGTCGGGTCGGTCTCGGGTGCGCCGGGGGTGACGACGACGGCGCTGGCGTTGGGCGTCGCCTGGCCGCGTGAGGTGGACGGTGGGGTCCGGCCGGTGATGGTGGAGGCTGACGGGTCCGGTGGTGACCTGATGATGCGCTTCGGGCTGCCGCCTGCGCCCTCGTTGCTGGATGTGGCGGCCGCGGTCGGGAAACCGCATCCGGGTTCCCTGCTGGGCGCGGTGAGTGAACTGCCCTTCGGAGTACGGGCAGTGGCTGCGGTGCCGGGCCGCCGGCCGTGCACCGAGGCTGTGAAGCTCCTGGCCGCCGAAGGCGGCCAGCGCCTACTGCTGGGGGAGGACGGCGATCAGGGAACCGTGCTGCTGGACGTCGGGCGGCTCGGCGAGGACACCGTGCCCCTGCTGCGGGTCGCTGATCAGGTGGTCGTGGTGGCGCGGGGCGGTGCGGAGCCGCTGACGCACGTGTCTGCGTACGGCCTGGAGGCCGAGGCGTTCGCAGGGCGGTTGATGTTGGCGGTTGTCGGGCCGTGCCCGTATCCGGCGGATGAGGTCGCAGGAGCGCTCGGCATCGAGAAGGTGGTCTTCCTGCCGTGGGATGCCAAAGCCGTAGCCGCGATGACCCGACCGCGCCGGGGGGCTCTGCGTACGACGGGCTTCCGGGTACGGCCGCTGATGGCTGCTGCCCAGCTTCTGGCCCGGCAGTTGAGTGGACCGCAAGAGGCTGAACCGGAGACCCCGGCGGACGGGCAGCGGCGTCGGAGTCCTGCGGCTGCTGTGCGTGATGAGGGGAGTCCCTCGTGGGCGAGAGGCTGATGCCGCCACCGGGTGTGATCCCGGCACAGGGCGAGCAGGAGTTGGCGCTGCTGGTGCGGCAGCGGGTGGCGGCTCGACTGGCGGAGTATGCCGGTGAGCGTGAGGCAGCGGGGCTGCCGGCGGAGAATGAGGCGGCACGCCGGACCACCGTGGACCGTCTGCTGGCCGAGGAGCTCGGCGCCCAGCGGCGCCTGGCCCTTTCCTACGGCAGCCAGGTTGTCGATGCGTCCGTCGAGGTAAGGGTCGTCCAGGCGGTCACGGATGCGCTGTTCGGGACGGGACGCCTGGAGCGGCTGCTGGCGGACGCGACGGTGGAGAACATCTGCGTCAACGGCTGCGATGTGGTGTGGGTCAAGGACGCATCCGGGACGTGGCGACGCGAGAGTCCCGTGGCGGCCTCGGATGCCGAGCTGGTGGAACTCGTGCGCACTCTCGCGGCCAGTACGGGCGACGAGGAGCGACGCTTCGACCGGGGAATGCCCCGGCTGAATCTGCAACTCCCCGATGGCTCTCGTCTCTTCGCCGTGATGGCGGTCACCGGGCGGGTGTCGCTGACGATCCGCCGTCATCGCTTCCCGGCGGCGTCGATGGCCGAGCTGGTGCGACTCGGGGTGTGTGACCAACAGCTGGCGGCTTTCCTGACCGCGCTGGTGCGGGCACGCAAGAACATCGTGATCGGTGGTGGGACCAACGTCGGCAAGACCACGGTGCTGCGGGCCTTCGCGCACGAGATTCCGCCCGAGGAGCGACTGGTGACGATCGAGGACACCTTCGAGCTCGGTCTGGACGCGGATCCGGCGACGCATCCGAATGCGGTGGCTATGCAGGCCCGGGAGCCGAACATCGAGGGTCAGGGTGGTATCGACCAGGCCGAGCTGGTGCGTTGGGGACTGCGGATGTCGCCGGACCGGGTCATTGTCGGCGAGATCCGCGGTGCCGAGGTCATCCCGATGTGCAACGCCATGTCGCAGGGCAACGACGGCTCACTGTCCACCATCCACGCCTCGACCTCGCGCGGGGTCTTCACCAAACTCGCCTCGTACGCAGCTCAGGCCCCGGAGCGGCTGTCGTTGGAGGCGACGAACCTGATGGTCGCCTCCGCGGTCCACTTCGTCGTCCACCTGGGATGGGACACGTCGGGGCGCCGGGTGATCGACTCGGTGCGGGAGGTAATCGACGCGGACGGAGCACAGATCGTCTCCAACGAGGTCTACCGCCCCGGGCCGGACGGGCGGGCCGTTCCCGCAACTCCGCTGCGTACGGAGACCCTCAACGACTTGGTCGCGGTGGGACTGGAGCCCCGGATCACCGAGGCCCAGTGGTGGGGAGCGGCCAGATGACCACAATCAACTGGGGAACCGGCACGGTCACGGCGGTGGCAGTGGCCTGCGGCACGGTGTGCGGACTGGGGCTCGTGGCGATCGGCTACGGCGCCGTACGAAGGACGGCGCGGGAGGAACAGCCGGGGCTCAGGCGGCGTCGACTGATCGAGCGGCTGCCCGCGGACTGGACCACACGCCGCTTCACGATCGCAGTGACGGTCGGTGTGGTCGTGGGCGCCCTGACGGGTTGGCCCGTAGCGTCGGTGCTGACCACGGTCGGCGCGCTGACGCTGCCCGGTCTGCTCGGCCCGGACCGGGCGACGGCCCGGCGGACGGAGCGTATGGAGGCACTGGCGGCGTGGACGGAGATGCTGCGCGACACCCTCTCCGCAGCGGCTGGCCTGGAGCAGGCGGTGCTGGCGACGTCCGACATTGCGCCGGCCGCCCTTGAGCCTGAGATGCGGAAGCTGGCTACGACCGTGCGGTCGGGGCGCTCCCTGCCCGTCGCGCTACGGGGATTCGCCACGGACGTGGATGACCCACTGGCGGACGTGGTGGTCGCGGCGCTGGTCATGGCGGCGGAGCAGCAGGCAGGGCAGTTGGCGCCGTTGCTGGGTGAGCTGGCGGAGTCGGTGCGGGAACAGGTGGCCATGCGGCAGCGCATCGACGCCGGCCGCGCCAGCGTACGGACCGGAGTACGCGTCACCGTGATCGTCACGTTGGGGATGGCAGTGGGCATGGTGGTCTTCAACCGCCCCTACCTCGACCCCTTCAACACCTGGACCGGGCAGGTCATCCTCGCGGCGGTGGGTGGCTTGTTCGCCGCCAGCTTCACGTACCTCTCCGCGATCGGCCGGATCGACGAGCCGGTCCGCCTGATCCCCCCTGCCGTCGCCGGGACGGGGTTTGCACAGGGAGGCGAATCGTGATCGTCATGGTGCTCGGGGCACTTTTCGGCGGCGGAGCGGCCGCCCTCGTCTACGGGCTGCGTCCTCCCAGGCCCGCCCTTGCCGATGTCCTGACTGCACTCAACATGTCTGTGCAGCCAGCCTCTTCACCGACACGGGAATTGGCGGAGATGGAGTGGGCGACCCGGTTGGGGCGGCGCGCCGTGCCGCTGGTGCGTGCGCTCGGTTTCCCTACGAGGTCGTTGCGTGCGGATCTGGCTGTGTGCGGCACGGATGAGGAACAGCATCTGGCGGGCAAGGCGGCCTGTGCGATGACCGGGCTCATCGCTCCGTGGGCCGTGGTCCTGTTGCTGCGTTTGGGCGCGGATGTCGCGCCGGGGTGGTGGGTACCGCTGGCCGGATCCCTGGCCCTGGCGGCAGCGCTGTTCTTCGTCCCCGACCTCGATCTGCGCAGACGGGCGGAGTGCCGACGACGCGAGATGCGGCACACCCTCAGCCTCGTCCTGGACCTGACTGTGATCGCCCTGGCCGGCGGCGCCGGCGTTCAACAAGCCCTGACCCAGGCGATTGCCGCGCCGCAGGGCTGGGCGGCAGGCACCTTGCGGCACCCCCTGCACGTAGCGCAGCTCACCCGCACCAGCCCGTGGACCCATCTGGGAGAACTCGGCAGCCAGCTCGGCGTCAGCGACTTGGTGGAACTCGCCTCCACCCTGAGCCTCGCAGGTAGCGAGGGCGCCAAGATCCGTGGGTCGCTGGGCGCGAAAGCGCGGGCGATGAGGCGGCGCCGTGCCTCGGAGGCCGACGGGGCGGCGCAGGCGGCCACTGAGCGGATGTCGCTGCCTGTGGTGGGGCTGTTCGCCGCCTTCCTGCTGCTGATCGGCTACCCGGCCCTCGCCCACGTGCTATCCGCGACCTGACAGCCCCGAACCGTACGAGATCCAAGAGAGAGACCTGTCATGTTCGACATCAAGACCCTGGCCCGGCTGCTGCGAGCCCATCTGGCCGCGGTGCGCCGGCATGCCCGTGGGGATGCCGGTTACACCACCGAGACCGTTCTGATCACCGCCCTGCTCGTCCTCCTGGGGCTGAGCGTGGTGGGCATCATCGTCGCCAAGGTCACGGCCAAGGCCAAGGCAATCGACTTGGGGTAGACGTGACCACCATCCATCGCAGGCTGCGTGACGACCGCGGGACGGCCACGACCCAGCTGGTTTTGGTCGTGCCTGTGCTGCTGCTCCTTGCCATGTTGGTGGTGCAGTTCGCGCTGGTCTGGCACGCTCGGCACATCGCGCAGTTCGCCGCCCAGCGGGCCCTTGCCGCTGCCCGTACGAAAGCCGGTACGGCTGCTGACGGCCGGGCCCAGGCCGGTCGCAGCCTCGCGGCGCTGGGCGGCCGGATTCTGACCGCGCCTTCGGTGACCGTCGCGCGCACCGCGACGCAGACCACCGTGCGGGTCCGCGGAACGGTGATGGCCGTCGTGCCCGGCCTCTACCTCCACGCCTCCGGCACCGTCTCCGGTCCCACCGAACGCCTCACCACCCCCACCGGAGCCCGGTCATGACGTCCCCCTCTCGCGATGTTCGTGCCGCTGGCCCCGACTGCGGTTCGGCCTCGGTGGAACTGGTGCTGATCACTCCGCTGCTGGTGCTGGTGCTGCTCGTCGTGGTGGCATTGGGACGACTGGCCGATGCACGCCTCATCGTGGAGGACGCCGCCCACCAGGCCGCCCGTGCCGCTTCCCTGGCCCGGACCGAACACGCCGCCCATACGCAGGCCGTCGGCGCCGCAACCGTGGCGCTCAAGAAAGCAGGCGCCGCCTGCACCAGCCCGAGCGTCCACGTCACCACTGACGGGCTCACACCGGGTGCCAGCGTTTCGGCGAAGGTCTCCTGCACGGCTGCCCTCGCAGGCCTCACCCACACCGGCATGCCTGGCCACGTACACCTGGACGGCACCGCCTTCTCCGTCGTCGACTCCCACCGGGGTACCTCGTGACACCACGACTCCGAGCCCACCTGACCAACGTCCGGGCCAGGATCACTCACGGAGACGACCGAGGGCAGGCCACGGCGTTCGTCATCGGTGTCATGGCTGCGCTGTGGCTCTTCGCCGGGATCGTCGTCGACGGGGGCCTGGCCCTGGCCGGCAAAGCCCGAGCGCTGGACGTGGCGCAGGAAGCCGCACGCAGCGGCGCTCAGCAGCTCGACGCCGGCCGGCTGCGTGATCGCCATGAGGTCCGCCTCTTACGTGCCGAGGCTGCGCGCGCCGCCCATGCCTATGTCGTCTCTGCCGGGGACAGTGGCAGCGCGTCGGTCAGGGGGAACGCCGTCACCGTCCAGGTCACCCATCGCTACCGCACGCAGATCGTGCAGCTGGTCGGCCTGAACTCCCTCACACTGCACGCGACCGCGACCTCGCACGCCGAACGCACCAGCCCGTAAAGACTGTTCATCACTTCTGCCGCGGAGAGCGAACCGGCCGCCATGAGCACTCACCATGCCGCACTACGCGAGCGCCTGACTGCGGCCGTTATGGCCCTGGGCACTCTCACCGTCACGCTTGGCCTGCTGGGCGGAATGCCCTACGTGCTGTGGCAGGCCACCGGCGTCCCGTGGCCCGACAGCATCCATTCCTGGCGCGAGCTGGGCGAACGGCTCGCGCAGCCGATCAGCGATCCGCTGGTCATCGAGCTGCTGGCGGTGGTGGGCTGGGCCTGTTGGGCCGCCTTCGCCTATACCGTGGTCCGCGAGATCTGCTGGTATACAGCCCACCTCCCGCAACTGCTGCAGGACCGCCGCGCCCACCACGACCACGTCGCTACCCTGTCCCTCAAGGGCTCGCTGGGTGCGCTCTGCATCGGCAGCCTCGTCGTCGCCCTGCTCAGCCTCTGGCGCCCCGCGGCTGCTGACGCGCAGCAGCTCTCTTTCGCGAACGAGGCCCCGCACCGGATCGCCGCGACAGCCCCCCTCGACCCCGCGGTGGCGCAGCAAGCCGCCCCCAGTTCCGCAAGCATGGCAGCGACGTCCCGTACTGAGGCTGCCGAGCCTCATGCCAATGTCAAAACGGTGCGACACATCGAGTACACGGTGATGGAAGGCGACACGCTGTGGGACATCGCCGACGCGCACCTCGGCGACGCGCTCAAGTGGCCACGGATCTACGCCCTCAACAAGGACCGAGTACAAAGCGACGGCGTCCGCCTCCACGACCCTGACCTGCTCAAGCCCGGCTGGCAACTGACCATCCCCGTCAGCGACCGCCACCCCGCTTCGTCGGCAACTACCCCCGCTCCCGACGGCCCTCCGCTGGATTCCGTAGCAGAGCCCCCGTCCGTCTCGCCCACTTCGCCACGGTCGGCCCCCGCCCACAGACCTGTCAACGACCAGCAGATCACCGGCCGGAACGCCCTCTCCACACCACGACAGGACGACGGTGCCGCGGACCGCAAGGCGGAAACGGAGGCCGCGTCGGGACCGGCCACGATCGGGTTCGGGGAGGCGAGCCTGATCGGGATCACGATGGCGGCAGGTCTCCTGGCCGCGCGCCGCTACTGGTACGTGTACCAGCGTCGCCTGCGCGAGCCGGAAGCGCAGGTCCCCGCTTTGAGCCCGCTCGTCGACAAGGCCGCTCAAGCCGCGCATGCCGCTGCACAACCCCGCCGCTCCCACGACCCCGAAGCCCTGATCACCCGCCGCACCTCACCCCAACAACCCCGCAGCGCAGACATGGTGACCATCGGGGTAAGCGACAACACCGAGGTGCCCGTCGATGTCCTGGCCGCCACCGGCGGCTGCACCTGGACCGGCCCTGGAGCCGAGGGTGCCGCCCGCGCCCTGCTGACCGGCGTGCTCACCGCCGCCGAACGCCAACGCCCTGGTCCTCCCCACCTCAAAGCCGTCGTCACCGAAGACACCGCCGACCGCCTACTGCCCGGACTGCCACCGCAGTTCACCGCCTTGACCCAGACCACCGACACCGCACAAGCGGTCCGCATGGCCGAACAACACCTGGTCATCCACGCCCGTGCACAGCACGACCGCGAAACGCCGACAACCGGCCCAGCAACAGCGGGCAGTGCCCACGAGACCGAACCCGGCGCCCTGATCCTGCTGGCTACACCGGACGCCGCCCACCTCGGACAGGTCCAGTCCCTGGCCGCCCGCAGCCGACCCGGCGTCCTGATCGTGCTCACCCTCGACACCCCACTGCCTGGCGCCGAGCACTGGAACATCGCCGCCGACGGCACCACCACCCGACCCGACGCACACCCCCAACACCCCAGTCACCTGGAGCTGTTCCACCTCACACCCGACGCTGGCCGCGACATGACCGAAGTCCTCCTCGGCGCCCACGGCCAGCGCCCCCACCTGCGCATCCTCCCCGACCAACGCCCACCATCACGAGACAGCCAGCCGCCATCGCCTTCCGCCGACGAGCCAGAGGGCGAACCGGCCCCTGCCGGCCCGCACGCCACCACCGCCTCCCGTCCGCAACAGACCAAGCCCGTTCGCCTCCACGTCCTCGGCCCCGTCACGTTGTACGTCCGCGGCCACGAAGACCCCATCGGCACCAACCTCAGGTCCGAGGTCCACGAATTCCTCGCCCTGCTCGCCACCCACCCCACCGGACTCCTCGCCACCGACATCGCCGACAAACTCCACCTGGAACCCGACAACGCACCCAACGCCCTGAAAAACCTTCGTCGCGCCGTACGGCGTGCCCTGCGTGCCGCAACGGGGATCACCGCACAGGAATTCATCCTACGCCAAGGGGAACTCCATAAACTCCACCCGGAACTCGTAGAAACCGATCTCGACGATTTCACCAGAACCGTCAAGAAAGAATTCTCTCGAACGAAAGATTCGGCGTATGACGCCCTGCCTGCTGCACGAGAGGCTCTGGTCCACTACCGGGGTCCCTTCGCGCAAGGTGCTGACTATCTGTGGGCTGACGCGATTCGGGAACACCTCACCACGCAGGCCACCGACGTCGCTCTCCGCCTTGCCCACCAAGCCGAACACGCCACCGCCGCCCCGCAGCAGCGGGACACCATCCTGACGCTCTTGGAACACCTCGGAGCGCTCCACCCCGACCACGAGCGGCTGACCCAACACGCCATCCGGCTATACCAAGCTGCCGGCCGCCACGACGCCGCCCGCCACACCTACACCCGCCTCGAACGCCACCTCGCCGACCTCGGCCTCGAACCCGACCCATCCACCCAAGCTCTCATCGCACCGCGGACCCCCACGCGCCGAATGGGGTGAAAGCGCAGCTCAACGCCCCTGCGAGCCGCACATCGAGCCCGAAAGGCGCCTTGGCGATTCCCCCGTCGATCCGGGCGTCGTCTCCACCCTCGCTTCCGTGTACGCGCTTGGATACGACACCCCCACTGGGCCCGTAACCGCAGGTCAAGTGCCCGGCGAGCCACCCGTGGGCGAGGGCGACTGTATATCGGTGCAGCAATGCATCCCGATCTACTTGTGACGGGCCCCGGCCGTCCGTGAACCCTGAGCGTTGCCGGCATCCGGCCGTGCAGTCTTCTGTACCTCACCGCCTCCCTCTGGTCACTCTTCTACAGACCTGCCTGTCACTGCTCAGCTCCGCATGCCTACGAGGCGCAGCGGCGCCCGGGCGTAGCCGAGGGTGCCGCCGCGCCGGGGGCCGCGCCGGGGGCCGACATATGCAGGCACCTGGCAAACGGTCGTTGATTCCACGAACCACGACGCCTTGCGTCGCGCATTTTGAAATTCTCCTGAATTCCCGTCGTGAACTCGCGAGAAGTCCAGCATTATCAAGCCGAATCCGGCTTCAGCTGGAATGCGGGTCGAGCTATATTTGAATTGTTCCCAGGGGATGGGAATGGAAAAATCCCGCTAATTCTCTCGCGGAGGATATCCGCGCAGGGGTGAAGTGCGGCCAAAAACAATTCCGGCACACCGCCGCCTGAACGCCGCCGAACACCGCCCCCACTACGCCTCGAAGACGGAGAGACCCATGTGCCATGCCTGGGACGACAACACCCCTGCAATCCCCCGCATCCCCCGGCCCAGACGCCCCGCCGAGCCCCTACCCCTCCCACCCCGGCAGCCCCGTGTGCCGCGCCAAGTGCCGCCCGCCGACAAGTAGCCCACCCACCGCCTTCGGCGCCCAAGAACGGAGTCACCTATGACCACGCCGCTCCCGCCACAGCCGCAATCTGCCTCCGCCGCCCCTGCATCCTTGGCCGCTCCGTCGAAGGCACGCCCTGGTGAGTTGCGGTCCAGGGTGGCCAAGATCCTGGCAGATCATGCCGGTTCGATGTTCAGCGTCACCGAGCTGGCGAAGATGCTGGGACATTCGGGAGGCGCGGTCGGCAACGCCTGCGACACCCTCGTATGCCGGGGCGAGGCGGAGCGGGTGGGCTCCAACCCGCGTATGTACCGTGCCACGTCCGCGACCTCCGCCGCAGCGCAGGTGACCCCGACCAGTGCGGACCGGCCCAGTCAGCCTGCTCCGGTGCCCGGACCACGGCCAACTCCCCAGCCTGCGACCGCTACTCCACCGCCGGGCGGGAAGCCGCAGCCCATCACCCGACCGAACGGGCAGCAGTACCACCCCAGGGCCCTGGCACAACTCCCTGACGTCGAAGCACTGCGCAGACTGCGCGAGGCCAGTGTGCCGGTATTGCTGTATGGACCGCCAGGGACGGGCAAGACCTCTCTGATCGAGGCAGCCTTCCCAGACCTGATCACGGTAGCCGGGGACGGGGACACCACCGTCGGCGACCTCATCGGCGAATACACCCAGGACGCCAGCGGCGGCTACGAGTTCATCTACGGGCCGCTGGTCACCGCGATGCAGGAGGGACGCGCCCTCCTTCTGGACGACGCAACCCTGATCTCCCCGAAAGTTCTGGCCGCGCTCTATCCGGCGATGGACGGGCGGCGCCAGATCCAGGTCAAGGCGCACAAAGGCGAGACCATCACCGCCGCCGACGGCTTCTACGTGATCGCCGGGCACAACCCCGGCGTGCACGGTGCGGTACTCACCGAGGCCCTCGCCTCCCGGTTCAGCATGCAGATCCAGGTTGGTTCGGACTACGACCTGGCCGCCTCCTTGAAGATCAACCGAACGGCGGTGCGCGTGGCCCGCCACCTAGCCACCGGTCAGCAGGCGGGCGAAGTCGGCTGGGCACCGCAGCTACGCGAATTGATCGCCTTCCAGAAGATCGCCGACGTTCTCGGGACCGAGGCTGCCTTCGCAAACCTGGTCGGCATCGCACCCCTGGAAGACCGCGACGTGGTCGCTGAGATCGTCACCAAAGCCCTCGGCCGCCCGATCACCGCCCTCGCCCTGGGCCGCCAACTCTGACCCCGCTCGGGCCCGGCCCACCGGCCGCGCACCACACCGCACACCCACCTCATCCAAGGAAACCCCAGCCATGGCTACCCAGTTGCACAACCACCTCCCACCGGCTCCGCCCGCCCTATCCAAGGCCGAATGGGCCACTGCCCGCTGGGAGGACGACGGCGGCAACCTCGCCGAACCCCGCCCCAGCGCACAGCACGCCCACTGGCTGCGCATCGCCGCAGCCCTCAGCGCCCGCCTGCCCGAACTGACCGGGCGCGAGGACGTCCTCGTCACCTGCGAAAACGGCACCCGCTCCGGCGCCCCCGCCGCTTTCTACCCCGCCACCGCCCGACTGGAGATCGACACGGCCCTCTTCGCCCCCCTGCACCCCGCCACCATCCGCCCCGCCCGGCCCGGCGACGAAGACCACTACCCCGCCGCCTGGGGAGCCTTCGTCCACGAAGCTGCACACGCCGCCCACAGCCGCTGGGACACCCCGCCCCAGTTGCGCGGCACCGCCCTCGACGTAGCAGGACAAATCCTGGAGGAATCCCGCGCCGAGCACGCCCACCTACGCCGCCGCCCCGGCGACCGCCGCTACCTCCGCGCCGCCGTCCGCACACTGGTCCTGAACGACTTCACCGCCACCGCCCCGACCGACCGGTGGCAGGCAGCCCTCGCGGCCGGACTGCTCCTCGCCCGCCGAGACGCCGGAATCCTCGACCCGGACGAAACCCAAACCCTGGAGAACACTCTCACCAGCGCCCTCGGCTGCCACCTACTCCAGACCCTCGCCGACATCTGGACGGCCGCCCACACCACCGCTGACGAGGACGGCCGGTCCATGAGGGAACACGCCCGCGCCTGGTGCCAGGCGCTCGGTGCCGAAACCGCCTCACCGGCACCAGCTCCGGACCCGTCCACCGGGCGGAAGGGAGAACTGGCCGAAGCCATCGGCCAGGTGATCAGCCAGGTCCAGGCGAACGAGGCCGCCCAGGCCGCAGCCGAGGCCAAGGTCGCCGCCGCCCGGACAGCCCGCGCCCAAGCCAAAGCCGACCAAGCCACGCGCGCACGGCAGGCAGCGAAGACCGCCGAGAAGGTCTTCGCCTCCAACGGGCACCCCTTCACCCCCGGCGAACCCGGCAAAGGCCGCCATCGCTCGCCCGTGACCGGCACCCGACCACCGGAAGCAGTCGAGAAGGCAGCCGCCGGACAGCTGGCCAGGGCACTGCGAGCCGCCGCCTACCGGGAACGCACCACGACAGTCACAGCCTCTGCCGCCCCGCCAGGCCGCCTCAACATGCGCCAAGCCCTGGCCCGCGACGCCCAACGCGCCGCAGGAGCCACCCCCACCGCAACGCCCTGGACCCGCACCATCCACCGCCCCACCCCCATCCCACCCCTGCGCGTCGGAATCGCCGTGGACGTCTCCGGATCGATGCGCGCCGCCACCGCACCCATCACCTCGGCCGCCTGGATCCTCGCCAAAGCCACCGCCTTGACCGACCCCGACTCCCGCAGCGCCACCGTCGCCTACGACCGCTCCGTCACCGTCATCACCACCCCCGGACGCACCCCCACCCGCGTCACCCAGTTCAACGCCAAGGGAGGGGGACACAGCCTCGCCGAAGCCACCGACGCCCTCACTGCCGGACTCGACCTCGACCGCCCCGGGGCGGGCCGCCTGCTGGTAATCGCCTCAGACGGCTACTACGGCCCCGACGAAGCCGCCCGCGCCACTGCCCGTATCACCGCCCTACGGAAGACCGGGTGCGCAGTCCTGTGGCTCGCCTTCGCCCCCGACCCTCGCCCTCTCCCCGGCGCCACCGTGCTGGAACTAACCGACCCCGCTCAGGCCATCCCCGCCATCGGCAAAGCCGCCGCCACAGCCCTGGCGACCACCCATCTCTAATCCCCGTGCCGCCCCGGACCCACCCCGGGGCGGCACCAGAACCCCAACCACCACTTCCGCCCCGAACCTGATCAACAGGAAGGATCCAACTGCCATGCCCGACTTCACCAGCCACATCCATGGCACCACCGCTCGGCCCCACACCCTCTCCACCCCGACCCGCACAGACGGCACTCCCCGGCATGCCCCGGGGGATGAAACCCGCGCCTGGCCCTCGGGCCAAACGCCCACCGACTCCTTGACCGCCAACGCCGGCCACACCACCGACCTCCACACCGCACGCTTCGCCCAACCGATGAACCAGCTCATTGCCGTCCTGGAGAGCTACCAGGCCGTCATGCGCCACACCGAGGCGTGACCGCCCGCAGTTGACCTTGCGGGACCCGCCCTCCGAGCCCCGCCCCAGCACTGGACCTGCCGTGGGGCACGCGTGCCAGAGCCCCACGGCAGGTGGCCCGGATACGCAACTCGTCGCTATCGAAGGAGAGAGCAATGGAGCCGCACCACCGCCACGCCACTCACCGTCTGCTCACCGAGACACGCGGCCGCCTCGCCGCGCACCACGATGAGGTTGCCCCACCGATGCATGCACTACTTGCCCATCTCGTCGTTGAGCTGTACGACCGCGACCTACTCGGCGACCGCCCGCCTTCACTGGGCGGCGTCGTCGACGAGGCCGTCTCCTGCCTACTGAACCTGGCCACACCCCAGCACGTGGCCCGGCCCTTCGATGAGGACCTGGCCGATCGGCTGAGGGAACTCGACCGCCTCCCGCTGCCCGAGCGCCTCCGTCTCCTGGAAACCGCCGCCCGCCACATCGCCCCGATGCCGGCACCAGATCGGCTTCCAGCGCGGCGTCGCACGACAGGACTGTGCTCATGTGCGTGCAACAGCGGGGAATTTTGCGGTGGCTGCGGCCACGCGGGCTGCGGAGGCCGGCGCTGACCCGCTCTGGCCGGGATCGGCGTCACAACAACAGCGAGCGCGCCGCCGGAACGCTCTCGCCACCGGCGTGGACCGGCTCATTACGGTAGTCGGCTTCTGGCTGGTCGGCGCGCTTGCGACGACGACCGGGCATGACGCCTGGTCGAACGGCACGCCCTCACCAACAGGGCGTCAATGCCGGCCAGTCTCGTTGGCCCGGTTGGCGCGTACCAGCCCATTTGGATGATGCGGGGCCGCTGCCGCGGGTGATGGGTGGAGCCCATCCGGGGGGGCTGGGAGGGCTACTGGTCGGGTTGCCAGCCCAGTTGGACCAGGGATGTGCCGCGTTTGCGGGTGATGTAGTGGGCGCGGCCTGGCGGCATGGGGCGGGGGCGGACGTTGGCGAGGACGTCGCCCTCGTTGGGGTCGCCGGAGAGGATGAGGGCCTGGGCGCCGAGTTCGGTGAGCCGTTGGAGGACGGGTTCGTAGAGGGCTCGGGAGATGCCGGCGGTGGTGCGGGTGAGGATGAAGTGGATGCCGGTGTCGCGGGCGTAGGGGAGTTTGTCGGTCAGTGCGGCCAGGGGGTTGTTGGTGCTGGTGGCGACGAGGTCGTAGTCGTCGATGAGGACGAAGAAGCGGGGGCCGGTCCACCAGCTGCGGTCGCGGAGTTGTTGGGGGGTGACGTCGGAGGTCGGTCGCCGGCGTTCCATGAGGCCGGCGAGGGCGTTCATGTGGATGTCGAGGGCGTCGTCGGTGGGGGCGTATTCGAGGAGGTGGGTGGCGGGGATGGCGTCGAGGAGGGTGCGGCGGTAGTCGCCGACGACGATTTTGGCTTCGTCGGAGGTGTAGCGTTCGGCGATTTTGTGGGCGATGTGGCGGAGGGCGGCGGTCTTGCCGGATTCGCTTTCGCCGATGACCAGGAGGAAGGGGTCGGTTTCGAAGTCGGCGTAGACGGGTTCGAGGTTGGTTTCGTCGAGGCCCAGGGCGATGCCGCGGTGGGGGAAGTCCGAGCCCTTGGGGAGGTGGGCGGCGGGGACAGTGAGGGGGAGGAGACGGACGGCGGGGGCGGAGGGGCCGGACCAGCTTTCCGCGACTGTACGGACGAAGTCGGCGGTGGAGTCGGCGAGTTCTGCGGTGGCGCCCGGCTTTCCCGTATGGGGAAGGGCGGTCATGAAGTGGAGTTTGTTGGGGGTTTGGCCGCGGCCGGGGACGCCGGGTGGGACGTTGGCGGCGGTCTTGCGGTCGAACTCGGAGTCCATGGGGTCGGTCAGGCGTAGTTCCAGGCGGCCCAGGATCTGGTCCTTGAGGGCGGCGCGGACTTCGAGGTGGCGCGAGGCGGTGAGGATGACGTGGATGCCGAAGCCGAGGCCGCGGGAGGCGAGGTCGGTGACGACCGGCTCCAGCAGTTCGTATTCGTCCTTGAAGGGGCCCCAGCCGTCGATGACGAGGAAGACGTCGCCCCACGGCTGGTCGGGGAGGTCGCCTTCGGCGCGGCGTCGGCGGTACGTGGCGATGGTGTCGATGCCATGCGCGCGGAAGTACTCCTCGCGGCGGGCCAGGATGCCGGCGACCTCGGCGACGGCGCGGCGGATGCGTTCGGGGTCCAGGCGCGAGGCGATGGAGCCGACGTGCGGGAGGCCGGAGATGGAGCTCAGCGCCCCGCCGCCGAAGTCGAGTCCGTAGAACTGGACTTCGCGGGGGGTGTGGGTGAGGGCGAAGGCACCGATGAGGGTGCGCAGGAGCGTGGATTTGCCGGACTGGGGGCCGCCGACAACGAGGAGGTGGCCGGTGGCGCCGGAGAAGTCGTGGTGGAGGAAGTCGCGGCGCTGCTCGAAGGGCTTGTCGACCAGGCCGAAGGGGACGGTGAGGCGACCGGCGGAGGGGTAGTCGGCGGCGTGCAGGCCGCGGTCCGGGGTGGTGGTCAGGGCCGGGAGGAGTTGGTCGAGGGTGGGGGCGGTGTCCAGGGGCGGGAGCCAGACCCGGTGGGCGGGCGGTCCCTGGCCGTCCAGGCGGCGGACGATGACGTCCAAGACGGTGTCGGCCAAGGCGTCGTCGGGCTGTGCGGCGGCTTCGGGGAGGGGCTGCGCAGCCGGGGTGGTGCTGGTGACGGGGACGGGCGTGGCGGTGAAGAGGGCGGCGCGCTGCTGGATGGGGAGTGCGCCGTGGTCCGTGTGGCTGTTGGCTGAGCGGTAGGGGCCCGAGACGTACGCGGCTTTGAAGCGGGTCATCTCGTCCGTGCCGGTCTTGAGGTAGCCGGAGCCGGGGACGGCGGGGAGGTGGTAGGCGTCGGGGACGCCGAGGGCGACGCGGGATTCGGCGGCGGAGAAGGTGCGCAGGCCGATGCGGTAGGAGAGGTAGGTGTCCAGGCCGCGCAGCCGGCCCTCCTCCAGGCGCTGGGAGGCGAGGAGGAGGTGGACGCCGAGGGACCGGCCGATACGGCCGATCTGGATGAACATCTCGATGAAGTCGGGCTTGGCGGTGAGCAGTTCGCTGAACTCGTCGATGACCAGGACGAGGGACGGCAGCGGGTCGAGGGGGTGGCCGGCGGCCCGGGCCTTTTCGTAGTCGTGGATGCCTGCGAAGTTGCCGGCCTGGCGCAGCAGCTCCTGGCGGCGCTGGAGTTCGCCGCGGATGGAGTCGCCCATGCGGTCGACGAGGGAAAGGTCGTCGGCGAGGTTGGTGATGACGGCGGCGACGTGCGGGAGGGCGGACATGCCGGCGAAGGTGGCGCCGCCCTTGAAGTCGGCGAGGATGAAGTTGAGGGTTTCGGAGGAGTGGGTGACCGAGAGGCCCAGGACGAGGGTGCGCAGGAGCTCGGACTTGCCGGAGCCGGTGGCGCCGACGCACAGGCCGTGCGGACCCATACCGTTCTGGGCGGCCTCCTTGAGGTCGAGCATGACGGGTTGGCCGGATTCGTCGATGCCGATCGGGACGCGCAGGCGTTCGGCCTGAGAGCGGGGGCGCCAGGTGCCGACGGCGTCGACCTGGGCGGGGTCGCCGAGGTCGAGGAGGTCGGTGAAGTCCAGGTTGGCCAGGAGGGGTTCGTCCTCGTCCGTGCCGTCCACGTACAGGGGCGCGAGCTGTCGGGCGAGGGTGTCGGCGCGTTCCAGGGAGAGCAGGTCGGGGGTGCCGTCGTAGGCGGAGACGGCGGATTCCAGACGTAGGCGGGTGGGGTGGGACGTTACCGACAGGCCGCCGCGGGGTTCATCGAGCTCGCCGGAGACGATCTCGATGACGGTGACGCCCTGGAGGCCCTCGGGGGCGGCAAGAGCGGAGTCCGGGGGGACCATGCCGCCGTCCAGGACGATGACGAGATGGGGCTGGTCGAGGAGGGGCGGGGCGTCCCTGCTGAAGCGGGGGCGGTCGGCGAGGTGGCCGGCCAGGAGGGTTTCGAGTTCGGTGACGCCGTCGGTGAACAGGCGTCGGGTGCCGGCGCCGTCGGCCGAGCCGGGCAGTTGGGCGTGCGGCAGCCATTTCGTCCACTCCCAGCGCCCGACGGCGCCGGGTGCCACCACCACGGCGACGAGGAGGTCGGCGGGGGAGTGCAGGGCGACGAGTTGGCCGATCAGGGAGCGGGCCGTGCCCTGGGCGCAGGCCGGGTCGCCGGAGACTGTGAGGTGGTAGAAGGCGCGCAGGGAGACCGCGATCGGCATGTTGTGCAGCGAACCGTGGGAGACGAGGAACCGCTGCATGATGCCGGCGGTGAGGGGTTCGAGTTCGTCGACGGGGGCGGTGTCGGGGGCGACGATCGGGGTGGCCAGCTGCTGGGTGCCCAGGCCGATGCGGGCCTGTCCGAAGTCGGCGTCGCCGATGCGGCGCTCCCACACGCGGCTGCCCTCGGCAACGATGGACCACAGCTGGTCGGGGGCAGGGTGGAGGTAGTGCTGGGCGTTGCGCTGGGCGGTGGCCGTACGTCGGATCCGGCGGCGGGTCTGCGCCAGGTACTTGAGGTAGTCCCGGCGGCTCTGCGCCATCTCGCCCTGGGTGCCTCTGCGGTAGCGGACGATCTGGGCGATGACCATGCCGATCGTCGAGACGAGCATCAGCGCGCCCATGATGCGCATGAAAGGAGGCATGCCCGGCATGAAGAAGAAGACCACCGACGAGCCCATACCGATCATCGGCAGGAGCTGCATCAGCACGCCCTCCTGCTGGCCGCGCGGCAGCTCAGGCGGGGCCTGAAGGTGCAGCTCGTCCGTGGCGGGGCCGGGCGGAAGCGCTCGCGGTGGGCGCTTGACAACGATCTGGCTCACCGAGCATCAATCCCTCGACATGGAGGGAAGTTCCGTCCCGATCGCCCCCTGGCGACGGCGCCCCCCGCGTCAGGCGATCCTACTGCCGACTAATGTGACGAGTGGGGAAGGGCCTCACGGCGCGGTGACGCAAAGCTGCGGTGGCTACCACGGTGCGGTGGCACGATGGCGCCCCGGCATGGGCCGCGTACGGAGCTACCGCGGCGATGAACAAGTAGACCGGGCGGCCGCCTGACCGAGTGGCCGGATGAACAGGTGAGCAGGGGGCAGAGCTGAACACGGTGAGCATGAGTACGGGGACCGGCTTCCGCAGGGTCGCGGTGGTCGCCCCCGACAGTCGTATCGACGTGGCACTGCCCGAGAACATCCCGGTCTCCGACATCTATCCGGAGATCCTGCGCCTGACCGGCCAGCGACAGCCCCCGGGCGCGCCGACCGGCTACTACCTTTTCCGTGCCGACGGCAGCGCGCTCGACAGCGTCCGCACACTCGCCGACCAGCGCGTCGTCGACGGCGAGATGCTGCACTTGCGAACC
Source organism: Streptomyces sp. NPDC058000 (assembly GCF_042886435.1). Taxonomy (NCBI): domain Bacteria; kingdom Bacillati; phylum Actinomycetota; class Actinomycetes; order Kitasatosporales; family Streptomycetaceae; genus Streptomyces; species Streptomyces sp. NPDC058000. The sequence goes on along the minus strand of NZ_JBHVQS010000048.1, from coordinate 43,506 downwards.
TTCTCTCAGTCGCTCCCACCGGCGGTCTTCGACGATGTCTCCGATGCGGTGGCCGCCGCCGTCACCCGCGACCGCCGTCTGTGGAACGACGGCCTGCTGCGCGGGACGGGTCTGGTCGGGGTCGGGGTGCTGCTCGCCCTCCTTGCCCTCGTGCTGTGGTTCGCCGACCCGGTACGGCACGACATGCACAGCCTGCCGGGCGTGATCGCCGGCACGGCCGGAGTGCTGTTGGCCGCTTTCGCGGGGGTCCGGGCCCGGGTCTACGGGGACCAGCCGTCCGCCGTCGCACTCGGCCTGGGTGTGTTGCCGATGATGCTGTGCGCGGGTTCGGGGATCGTCGGTCCGGATGCCGGTCAGGGGGCCGGGCGGTTGCAGTTCCTGCTGGGCTGTGTTGCCGTGCTCGTCGTCTCCGTCGCTCTGGTCGTGGTGTCGCCGTCCGGTGATGCGCCGTTCATCGCTGCCACGTTCGCCGCGGCCGTCGGCGCCCTCGCCGCCTTCCTCGCCATCATCAGCGAGGCGACGGCTGCTCAGGCCGCAGCCGTCTGCGCGCCCACGGTCATCGGCCTCATGGCCTTTCTTCCGGGGCTGGCCACGCGCCTGGCCCGGCTCCCCGTCGGATACGTCACCCCGCGCAGCCTGAGCCAGGAGCGGGAAGCGGGGGCAGAACTGAGGGGCGGTGAGGAGCCTGTCGGCCTGGACCCCGTCGACGAGGAACGCGTCGCCGCCCAGGCCCGCCGCGGCCACGAGCTGCTACTCGGGCTGCTCGGCGGCTGTTGCGCGGTCCTCATCGGCGCAGCGGGCGTGCTCGGCTTCACCCACTCCGCATGGGCACAGCTCCTCGCCCTCGCCACCGGCCTGGCGACGCTGCTGCGCGCCCGGCTCTTCCGCTACACCGCTCAGGTCGCCTGCGCGGTCGTCGCCGGCCTGACCGAGCTTTCGCTCCTCGTACTGGGCGTGGCCTTTAACCCACCCACCGGGATGCTGAACGACTTCCTCACGGGCGACCGCACCCCGTTGGACCTGCGTACGCTGTGGCTGGCGCTTGTGGTCATCGGCGCGGTGGCGCTGGTGACGACGGTCGCGCTGACTGTGCCGAAGAAGGGGTTGACGCCGTTCTGGGGGCGGGTGCTCGATCTCGCCGACGGATTCCTGCTGCTGTCTCTGATGCCGTTGTGCCTGGCGGTCCTGGACCTGTACAGCCAGGCGCGGAGCATGACCAGCGGCTGAAAAGACTGAGGGGCACGAACCCCGAGAGCACGCAGAACGGGACGGCTGCGGAAGGGCCGCAGCGGAGACAGGGGGAAGCGCAGCGTCATGGCATCACGGCGGGACGAGCTCAACGGCTACACCTTCGCCAAGAAACGGCTAGTGGCGGCCTTTTTGCAGCCGTCCCCGGACCGTACGGACGAAGGCGCCCCGAGCCCGCTGCGCGCGGTCCTTCCCGGCCTGGTCATCGCCGCCCTGATCCTGGCCGGATGCGGCGCCTGGGGCATGTTCCGTCCCAAGGCCCCCAAGGGCTGGGACACCCCCGGCGGACACGTCATCCTGGGTAGCAAATCAGCCACCTTGTACGTGGTGCTGGAGACCGGCGGCAAGAAGCAGCTGCATCCCGTCCTCAACATGGCCTCCGCCCGACTACTCCTCAAACCCGACCGGTTCGACGTCCTCAAGGTCGACGAGAGCGAGCTGGACACCGGGAAACTCCCGCATGGTCCGACCCTGGGTATCCCGTACGCCCCCGACCGCCTTCCGGAGGCGGCCGAGGCGGCGAAGAGCAAGCGCTGGGCGGTCTGCGAACAACCCGGTGGCAACGGCAAGTCCGTACAGAAGGCCACCTTCCTCTTCGCCGACCGCGACGCGGACAAGGTGGAGGGGCCGGGTCGGCTGCACGGCGGTCAGACCCTCTACGTCCAAGAGGCCAGGGGATCAGGGGATTCCGACGGGGCCCGCTACCTGATCGACCCGAAGGGCGCCAAGTACCTCATCGACGGCGGCAGTGACACGGAACTGCTGCTGCGCGCCCTGGTGGGCAGCCGGCAGCCCCAGCAGGTCACCAAGGACTGGCTCGCTACCTTCCACGACGGCACACCGATCGCCTTCCCCACCCTGCCCGGGACGGTCGCCCAACCCGCCAACGTCAAGGGACTCGGCGCACGCGAAAACCGCATCGGCATGGTTCTGCGCGCGACAACCGGCGAAGGCATCCAGCACTATGTCGTGCTCCAGGGCAAGGTCGTACCCGTCTCCGAATTCGTGGCCAAGCTGCTCCTGTTCTCCCGGCAGACGGCCCCGCTGGAGCAGCACAACCGCCCCACCGAGGTGGACGCGCAGTCCTTCACGCCGCAGGCGCAGCAGCTGTTCGCCGAGAAGCAGTGGCCGCAGGGAGTCGCCGAGCAGGTCAACACCGCCACGGCGCAGGGCGGCCGGGGCACGGTCTGCAGTGTGCTGCGCGCGGTGTCGAAGACCGGCAGTACGGAGCTGAGTACCTGGGCCGGAGCGGATTTTCCCCAGCAGATCGCCAACGGCGGTACCAGCGCATACGTCACCCCGGGAACCGGCCTGTTCTACAAGCAGATCCAGCCAGGAGACGCCGGCTCCGGGGCGCACTTCCTCGTCACGGACACCGGTCTGCGCTACGGCGTTCAGACGAACAACGACAGCAGCGCCACACAAACCGGCGCCGGCGCCGGAACCGCAGGCACAGCCAAGGAGGAGCACTCCGGCGAGCGCCCGCAGGAGTCCAATCGGGCGCAGGTCCTCCTCGGTTACAAGGACATCAAACCGGTGCTGGTGCCGACGAACTGGTCGCAGTTCCTGCCGATGGGGCCCCGGCTGGATGCGAACGCTGCCCGCCAGCCCCAGGGCTCCTGAGGAACGAGGAGACGCAGTGAGGAGGAGAACACGAGCCGCATGGGCCGCGGCCACCCTGCTCATGGCCCCGATCGGGACCGTTGCGCCCATGGCTCCAGCCGCAGTCGCCCACGCCTCGGACGGAGAGGGCGTGACTCCGGTCCCGCTGGGGAACGGCGTCTGCACCTTCCCCATGAAGCAACAGATCAAGGAACGCCCCTGGGCCCTGCAACGCATCGTCTTCGACCGGCTGTGGCAGGACACCAAGGGCCGGGACGCGCACGGCCGCCCGGTACGCGTCGCCGTCATCGACACCGGCGTCGACAACACCAACCCGCAGCTGACCGAGGCGGTTGACGCCAAGCACGGCTGGGACTTCCTGTACAACACCAAGGACGGCGGGAACGACGCGGCAGGGGATCCGAAGGCGCCGACGGACGGCACGTACGACCCGGTGGGCCACGGCACCAAGGTCGCCGGCATCATCGCCGCCCGCCCACATGCGGGCACCGGCTTCGTCGGACTCGCCCCCGAAGCCACCATCATCCCCATCCGTCAGAACGACGAGAAGGGCAGCGGCAACGCCGCCACCCTGGCCCAAGCCATCCGCAAGGCCATCGCCGCCGACGCGGACGTCATCAACATCTCCCAGGACACCACCAAGCCGCTGACCCCCAACTCCGACCTTGCGGCCGCCGTCCAGGAAGCCCGGCACAACAACAACATCGTCGTCGTCGCCTCGGCAGGCAACGACGGCCTCGACGGTCGGCTCAAGGACACCTATCCGGCCTCGTACGACGGGGTGTTGGCCGTCGCCTCCTCCGACCGCAACAACGAACGTGCCCCCTTCTCCCAGAGCGGCGACTTCATCGGAGTGGCCGCCCCCGGCGTGGACATGGTCTCCACAGTGCCCAAGGGCGGCCAGTGCGTGGACAACGGCACCAGCTTCTCCGCCCCCTACGTCGCCGGAGTCGCCGCCCTCCTGAAGGCCAAACACCCGGACTGGAAGGAGCACCAGGTCGTCGCCCAGATCGAGCAGACCGCCGAACGCACCGTCAACGGCCAGGACCCCTTCGTGGGCTGGGGCGTAGTGGATCCGGTGGGCGCCCTCACCGAGGACGCCCACCCCATCGACCGCCCGAGCGCGAACAGTGGTCTGGCCAAAGCCACGCGGCCGGACCCCACCACCTGGCCCGACGGCGAGAGCTCGCAGGAGCGGATGGAGCGGTATGCGACGTACGGGCTGGGGGCGGGCGGCGTCGCGGTCGCGGTCATTGCGGGCGCGGCGATCGTCTGGCGGGACGCGCGCAAGCGGGGCGTACGCTCGCGTGCGCCGCACGTCAATGAGTAGCCGTACTCACTCTCCTGGGGCCGTGGCCCGTGAATCAGGCGGCGCCAACGACTACGCTTCTGGCACATTAGGAGAAAGAGCTCCCCGAACGCGTGAACGCAAGACGCACGGTCGTTGTCAGAGGTGATGGATAAAGTGGCTCCTGACGTTGGTGACTTACGCGTAGCAGTATCCGGGGGGAAGAGCGCCATGCGAGCCGACGAGACCACGGGCATGCAGGTGAACGGGGCAGCCCCACAAGGCAAGAGCGTCGATCTGGGCGTTGACCCCGAGCAGCTGAGGAAGCTCAAGGATCGGGTGGAAGACCTGCTGGCGCGCTTGAAGGACTCGAACGCGGGTCCGGCGACGCTCAGCCACCGCAGGATTACCCCTGCCTCCTTCGGCCAGGGCTTCGCCGAGGCGCAGAGCCTGGCTACCGCGTACGAGAAGGTGCTGTCCCAACTGGAGGCATTTTCCAAGGCATTCGGCGACCAGATCGAGACGCTGAGCATCGGCACCCGGGTTGCTGAACATGGATACGAAGCCATAGATGCGGACGTGAAGAACCGTCTGGCGGCGATCCAGCGCCGCACTCAGGAGCTGCACCAGTCACCACAGCCGGTGCAGCGGTCCACCGATGCCGCAGGCTCTCCCGCCGTCGGCATGGGCGAGGGGCAGTCCGCGGGCGCCGACGGCATCTGACACGAGGGGGGAAGAAGAGAGGATGGCGGGGAACTCCGGCTCGTCCGGCAGCAGCAACTTCGAGAACGCAACGCACCAGGCCCTGTACAACATGGTGGCCGGCGCCGACCACATGAAGATCTCGTACACGGGCGCCAGCCTGGTCCAGGCGGGCAAGGAGATCGAGCAGATCGCCACGGAACTCAAGGCACTTGCCGAAGGAGTGCCGTGGGAGGGCGAGGGCGCCCTTGCCTTCCGTGAGTGGAGCAACGGCACCATCAAGGAAAGCCACAAGCTGGCCCGCTTCACCTCAACCACCGGCAACGCCCTCTCGGACGCCGGGTCGGCGTTGTGGGAGGCGAAGACGATGCCCGAGCCGAACCAGCACAACGCCGTTCATCTGGACAGCGCGGCAACGCCTACGGCGCGCGGCGCGACGGGCGCTCCCCTGATGACGGACCCGGACCGCGAAGCGGCGGTGACGGCGATGAATCGGCTGGCCTCGTACTACCGCACGGCCCAGGAGAACATCGAGAGCCAGGAGCCGCCTAACTTCCAGCCCGCATCGGGGTTCGTGCCGGATCCGCCGCGTATGGAGGAGGGGATCAGCAAGCGCTACACATTCCTCGACCAGCCGGGCGGTAGTGGAGCCGGGAATGGCGCAGGTGGCGTAGGTGCCGCTTCTTCAACGGGGAGCCGCGGCAGTGAGCAGCATGCAGAAGGAGTCTCCCGCTCGACTGTCGGCGGCGCGCAGCATGACCCGCAGGTCGGTACGACTGTCGACTCCACTGCGCCCGTTGTCGTGCCCGATACAACATCGCCGCAGGGAGGCGGCAGCCTCGCCACTCCCGAGCACTCCGGCATTCCCTCCAGTCCCATCCCATCCGGTCTGCCAAAGATCCCTGGGGCAACTAACGCTCCCCCAGAGGGTGGAGGCACGACACGGACCCCGCAGCCGGGTACCGCCCGCACGGGCGTGGCGCAGGAACGCCCCCGCAGTGCCATGGAAGACGATGTTCCCGGCGCAACTGCTCAGCGGGGCGGCACCGCATCTGGACGTCTCCGATTGCCGGGAGGGACAGTCATAGGTGAGGAACGCGGGGTGATCCCGCCCAGACCGGTCGGCACCGACGGGAACCCTCCTGTCGCCGGAGGCGGGGCGAATGGCGGTGGCGTGGGCCGTTCTGGACAACGTCTGGCCCCTCCTCGCGGGGAAGCGGTCAGCGCACCCCGTGGGGCGGTTATGGGAGAGGACCGCGGCGCCATGGCGGGTGGCGTCACGGGTGGAGGCCATCCGGGAAGCGCCAGCAATGGTGTGAGCCGGGGCGCTCCTGGGCGTCGTTGGGCGTACGAGCCCGGTGGCACCGTTGGTGCGGCATCCGGTGGACCGGTGGTGGGGGGGCCGCAGCGCCAGAGGAGGCACGAATCCGCGATGGGCACCGGCGGCGCAGGAAGCGTTGCCGAGGGAGCCGCCTCCGGCACGCCGTCGGCAACGAGCCGCGGTTCTGCGCCTGACCCGGTAGGGGCGAGCGGAAGAGCACAGGCACCGCATGGTCAGTCAGGAGAATTCACGCCTGGTGGATCCGGTCTGACGCGGGGCAACGCCTCTGATGGTGTCCACCCTGTGACGGGGGCCCCGTTGTCCTCCCGGGGGAGGCGTGGCTCCGCCGGCCGGCCGGACTATCTCCAGGAGGACGACGAGACATGGGTGGTACAGGACCGATCGGTCGTACCTCCGGTGATCGAATAGGCCGGCGTGAACGTGCAACGACCAGGACAGCAGGGAGGACTCCGCACCGTGAATCGGGCAGCAGTTCGCATGCGGTGGGATCGAATCCGGCTGGCAGTGTCCGTCTGCTTCTTGGCCCTGTGCCTGGGCTTGCTGGCGCCAACTGCTGCTGCGGTGGACATGAGATCGCGTCAGTGGCATCTGGACGCGATGAAGGCCGAGCACATGTGGCAGGTCAGCACGGGCGAGGGAGTCACGGTTGCTGTGATCGACAGCGGTGTCGACAGTTCCGTACCCGAACTGCGCGGCCAATTGTTGCCGGGCAGAGACTTCTCAGGCAAAGGACAGGGCGTAGACCACGACGATGAGGGCCATGGCACGAGCATGGCGTTGATTATCGCTGGCAGGCGGAACGGAGCCGGTCCTTGGGGGTTGGCGCCGGGATCGAAGGTCCTTCCCCTCAAGTCCGGAGGGGCGTACGGGATCGCCAACATGGCGAAAGCCATCCGCTACGCGGCGGACCAGGGTGCGAAGGTCATCAACATCTCCCGTGCTGTACGTGCCGTTAAAGAAGCGAAGACTGAGCTGCAACCGGCGATTGACTATGCAAACAAGAAAGGAAGCCTGATCTTTGCGGGCACGGGTAATGATGGGGACAATGGCAACGCGCCTGTCTACCCAGCAAGCCTACCTGGGGCTGTCGGAATTGGCGCAGTGGACAAGTCCCTGAAAGTAGCCACGTTCTCAACCTATGGGCCGCAGGTAGCGCTAGCGGCTCCCGGGGTTGGTATTCTCACTCGCTGCACTACGGAACTCCGGTACTGCATCGAGGATGGAACCAGTGATGCCACTGCCATCGCTTCAGCCTCGGCGGCATTGATCTGGTCCGTACATCCCACGTGGACCAACAATCAGGTTCTGCGCGTCCTGATGGAGACTGCTGGCAAGCCGGAGGACGGCAAGGTACCGAGTAAGTACCTCGGTTACGGGATTGTCCGCCCGCGCAAGGTACTGCTTGACAAAGAGGGCGACCCCGGGCCGGCCGATGTCAACCCGCTGCTGTCGGCACGCAGTACCGCCTCACCTTCCAAGTCGCCGTCAGCACCAAACGATGACAACGCCGGTCGGACGCAGAATCAATCCAGCCAGGCGAAGAATAGTGACTCCAACGTGTGGCCGATCATCGTCGCTGCCGGGGCGGTGGCCGGGGCGGCGATTGTCGGTGGGCTGGTGATCGCTCGTCGTCGTAGAGTCAAGCTCAAAAGTTAGGAAGGGAGATCGCGGCTCAAGTCGCGCGACTAAGGTGACCAGAGGTCAGGCAGCCCTCGTTGGGGCGGCCGTAACGTGAAGTCGAGAACTGAGGGATTTGTTCGACTTCAACACTTATTCATGGGGGAAGGTGGATCATGGCAGGGAACACCGCACTTACCTATGCGGAGATTGAAAAGCTCAAGAGCGAGATCCAGAGCGGCAGCCAGTCGATGTCGGCGCAGCTGCGGACGCTGGTGAACGCCATCGCGGCGGTCGAGACCGCGTGGACGGGCCAGGGCGCGAGCGCCTTCCGGCAGGCTCAGAACGCGCTTAATGAGGATCATGCCGCGCTGCGCCGGATGCTCGACGGCATCAACGACGCCGTCGCCCGCACCAGCGTCACCAGCGACGCTAATGACGCCGAGGTGCTGTCCAGCTTCCGGGGCATCGACGTCAACGGCGGTGCGGCCGGCGGACACCTGGACCCCAGCGCTGCCAGCGGCATCAGCAACTACTAGACCCTGCCGTAGGGCTGGGGCATCGACTCCCCAGCGGGCGCATCACGACCACCGAGTAGCAACTCCGAGAAGTGGGGGAGAATATGGCCGGCGACCAGAACCTTCGGGTTACCTATGGCGCTCTGGAGCAGACCGCCGCCGACATCGAGCGGGCCGCAAAGGAACTGCAGGCCGAGCTGGACAAGATCTGGGGCGCGGTCAAGCGCGTCTCCGAGTCCTGGGAGGGCGAGGCGCACCAGGCGTTCCAGGCCGCGGAGCGGCAGTGGAACGCTCGCGCGAGCCACATCCAGAGCACGCTGCACGAGGTGTCCGCCAAGATCCGCACGGGCAGCGCCGACTACCGGGCGACGGACCGCAAGGCGGCGGGCTTTTTCCACTAGCCAGCCGACGGACAGCGCAACCACGGGGTGAGCGCCCCTGTCGTGGGCGCTCACCCCACACCTTTCTCCCGACCACGTGAGCCACGCCAGCCGATGGAGGCAAGTTGGGCTGTGTCGCGATGGGGTGTGACAGTGGGGTCAATGTGTAATAGGGCGTCCAGCGGCGCTCGCCGGGGTCCCCAAAGTGTCGTACGGAGAAAGGTCGTGGCCGTTATGCGATCAGTACTCGTCTACGGTTTTCCCTGCGGGTACTTGAAAACATTCCGAGGTTAGATCCACGTAAATCAGCGCCTCGGGGGCTCCGGGGTTGTGTCGCTTGGTCCTGTCGAGTAGTCGGATACTGACAGAAGACTTCTTCTCGAGAGAGTCGGCGGTCAGCTCAAGAGTCTTACTGGGGCTTGTGTCTGGTCCGTAACTGGTGACTTTCCACCCCTTCTTGGGGAGTTGCTCATTGAGGCGCCCCATGGCTTTCTTCATGTCCTCGACTGGAACATCCATCAAAGACCAAGGATGGTGGATCGAGTAGAACTTGTCCGCGGGTTTGTCTCCGCATGCGGCAACTCCCGGGCCAGGTTTGCTGGTCTTCCCTTGAAGGTTGATGATGGAAAGGATTTCACTGGAAGTCCGTCGTGCCTCTTCTTTTGCAGTGGAAACCTCTCGAATTTCTGGCGCGTGGTCAGAACCGTTATTGGGGTCTTTCATTTCTGAGCATCCAGTCAACGCGGCGGCTACTGCCATGGTTAGCGCGGCGAAGGAGTGTCTCGCACGCTTGATTCGGGCTGGAGAATGACTATTTGGCACGCTTGACCTCCTCGTACTGGCCGACAACAACAGCTGCCTGGTTCTGGAGGCTCTCAGAGGGGCGCTTGCCGTACTTCCAGTAGTTGCTGTGTCCCTCTGTGTCGGTGCTCATCTGATTGGCGCCGAAGAGATCATCGCTAGGAATGATGCCGATACCGCCTCGGTATTTCCATTGGCTTCCGCCGTGGCCCCATCGGCCCAGCTCCGGCACAGGGTCGCCGTCGGCGTCTTCATTCCATACATGCCCCCGCGGGACGTCCAGGTCTGTGGCTTTGCCAACCTGGACACCTGGGCTTCCCGCGAACACCACGTCGTCGGCATTGAGATTGCCCTGACGGGCAGCGGAGCCAATCAATGTGGTGCCGTAGGAGTGGCCGATCGCAGTGAGGTGGTTGCGTGATTCTGGATCGTGTGAAGTCTTGAGCCCGTCAATGAAACTATTGAATGCTGGTGCACCATCATCTGCGAAATGACTTTGAGGCGAATCCCTGACCAGCTTCTGTGGTGCGTCGTAGCCGAGCCATGTGATAGTTGAGACCTTCTGATCACCGGCCATCGGCTCTGTGGCTCGCCAGAGATCGGTCATACGCTTGATGTCGCCCTCGATCCCGCTGAGGTTCGATGTCGTACCCGGAACGTAGACAGCGGTGTGGTTGGCCGTATCGGGGTTGCCGTTGGCGATGATCGCGCGCCCGGTGCCCTCCGGACTGAAGCCCAGCAAGTAAGTCTCGGGGAGGCCGTCTTTGGCAGTGGAGTCGAGCCGATTCTGTATGGCATCCATTCCCTTGAGGGCCGCCCTCACCTCTTCAGCGTGGTACTTGTTGTTCCAGGCCATCCACTCGTCACTCTGCACCATGCTGGCGTAAGGTCCACCGACGGATACCCACTGGGGCCAGGGCTCCGGCGGCATCGCGTCGAGCCGAGTCTGGTACGTGGCCCGTGTCCCCGTGAAGACGGTCCTATTGGCCTCGTTGCGAACGTCGGAGGGGATGCCGTCCAACGCCCCGATGCTCGCCGGGAACAGAGCGGTGTAGTCGGCTCTCTCGTCCACAGAGAGACCCTTCCACCACTTAGCGTTCTCCGCTGGAGACTTACCCTTTGGAATGTCGTTGCGCTGTAGATACTTTCCAGCGGACTTTCGCAGTGCGCTCATATCGTTCTGAACGTCTGCCCAGTCCGAATCGGTCACATTGAGATTGTTGTTTGCCTTGAGCCGGTCGAGCGTCTGTGAGTAGTGGACGTCGGCTTCGTTGGCATCCGTGATTGCGGCGGCGATCCTGTCGGCATAGCCTTGGGCTTTTACTCGTTGTGGATCTGTGTTCAGAACCACTCTCGGGCCGTCTGCCGTTGTGCTCTGCTCGGGGTTGAGGGGCATCAACTCAGGCTGGAATACCCAGTGGACCGAGCCGTCCGGCTTAACGGTGAACTTCTCTGCTTCGGCGTCCGCTATGGCCTCGTTCAGTTTCTTCTTCGCGGCGCGCAGCTCTGAAGCCAGTCCGTTCAATGCCGCATGTATCAGGCCGCTCTCTATTTGAACGTAGTGGAAGTTGCGGCTCAGCCGCCGCAGTCGTTCCAACGCAGCGTCCCGTCCCGCACCCGCCAGGCCGTGCTGCAGTTTGGCTACGATATCCTTTCCCACTCGATCCTTCGCCTCGCTGGCAGCGCTACTGACCCTGTGCCAACCCTCTGCGGCCTCTTCAAAATCTAAGGGATTCAAATTGCGCAGCTGGGAAAAACTCACCATCAGGACTCACCTCTTCCTTCAGAGGAGTTGCCGTTGCCCGCTCCGCTCTTGGGCGTGGTCTTCTGCTCTTGGAAGGCGTCCTTGATGGCCTCATCGGTCTTGTAAAAGGCGTTACCGGACTTCTGCAGTTTATCTTTGAGTTCCTCGCATTCACGGCTCACGAGGTCGAGGCGCTGTTGCCACGACTGAAAGACGCTGAGCTGTGATGCGCCGCTTCGCAGGCCATCGACTCCGCTGCTGCCGCTCACGACCCCGTCCTGCTTGGTCTCTAGGTCCCTCAGTGCAGCTTTGAGGTTCACGTGTACCGATCCGACGGCTTGGGAACCCTGGCTCCACACCTGCGGAGACGAGCGAAGATCGCCTTGCCCGCCTCCGGAGCTCCAGCCCTCCCCACCGGTGCCGGCCAGGTTCATGCGGACCGAGGTCTCACCTTTGAGCTCGGCCCACTCTTCCTCGAACGTCACTCCGCCCCCTGCCAAACCATATGCTTGTCGCTGTCACGCGCGCGTGCGACGGTAGCAGCCATGCAGGCGCCCGTACGTGAGTACGTGTACTCAAATGCTGGCGGAACCTGCCGGCGGTAGTTCTTCACGCGACTGTGACCAAGCCCGCGCGCGCCAGCTCACCCTGAAATGCCAGGCGTTCCGCCCACTGGCCCGTCGGGAAGGATTCTGTAGTCGATCGTAACGAGCGGGTTGGGGTTCCTCGCATGCCGTATGAGGATCCCCAACCCACTTATTGCAATCGACAGTTACTGGCTGTTGTCCGCCGGGGCGGAAGCGGCCAGCCGGAACATCCGGGGCCTGTCACTCACCTGCTCGACGGTTCCCTGACTGGCCAGCTTGTCGAGCGAGTTCGCGATAGCTCCCGACGACCGCCCGATGATGCGACTGATCTTGGTGGCCGTGAACGCCTCGTCGGGGTGTGCCTGGAGGTGGTCGATGACCATGTGCCGGAGTGCTCCAGGTGCGAGTCGCCGCTTCGCGCTCGGCAGGGTGATTGCGTCTGCTGGTTTTGTGGACGGTTCGCTGGCCGCCTGCGGTGCAGGGGCCTTGTCGTCGCCATCGTCGCTCTTGTCATGCTCGGCGTTCTGACCAAGTTCGCGCGGGGCTACAGCGGTCTCCTGCCTTGTGGTCGGATTCGTACCCTCGGTGTCAGGCGCGGGCTGGGTGTTGTCAGGATCTGGTTGGTCGGCTGCGGCTGCGGCTGAGGTTGTGTCGTGGGTGGGGTCGGCGTGCGGGGCTGGGTCCGGTGCGTCCGGCTGAGTCTCGCTGTCGACGCTCTGTGTGGTGAGGGCGACGGAGCCGGCGTTGTCCACCGAGGATTCGCTGTTGCCTGTTTCGTTGCCTACGGGCTCCGGGGCGTCGGTAGCCGAGAGTGCTGGGGTGTTGGTGGTGGAAGGGGTCGATTCGTTGTTGCCGGGGCTGTGGCTGTTTCCGTCGCTGCTGATGGCCTTGTCGTTGGGCGCGAGTCGCCAGAGGTCGGGGGTGCGGCGGGGGCCGTCGTGGCCGCCAGGGGTGCGGGCGGCGAGGCCGCGCTTTTCCAGGATGGTCAGGGCCCTTCCGGCGGTGGAGTGGCCGATGCCGGCGGCGAGGGCGAGTTCGGTGACGGTGGCAGGTTCGGTGAGGGAGGTCAGTTCGGTGTAGATCGCGGCGTGTGAGCCGGTCAGGTCGGTCAGTGGTGCGGGGGCGGTTGTGGGGTGCGGGGTGTGTGGAGTGTCGAGGGTGGTTTCGGACATGTGGGGATTCCTCGATTCCGGACGTGTTGCGGATGGGTGAGGTCCCCGGCCGGGGCGGCCCGCATGTGCGGCCGTAGGTGTTCGTCGGCGCGTGCGCATCGCGTCTTCCGGCGAACTTGACGGCGATGAGAGCGAGTTCACGGATTCGGAACTCGCGGTCATCGTCGGCCACGACCATGGACGCTCGAACCAGCGGGGAAGTCAAGCGACGTTGGGGAGCGGTTTCTCCAGATCGGGCCTGGTCAGAGGAGGTGTTGCGGTCGGTGGAGGGGCGGTTCTTGGGAGCGATCGGGTGCTGGTCCCGATCGGGACGAGCTGTCTGGCGTTGGGTCGGGCAAGGGCTTCTGACCGGTGCCGGGACGGAGTGGATCGGTCGGGGTCAGCCGATCGGGGGTGGGTGGTCGGTGTGGCGGGCTTGGAGCTGGTTGTGGAGCTGGCTGGCGCGTTCGGGGCCGATGTGTAGTTCGGTGCGCAGCCGCCAGATGCTTGCCGGCTTGCCGGTGGTGCCCCGGACGGCATTGTCAAGGGCAATGGCGTGCGGCCACATGTCGGCGTCTGCCACCCCGGAGCCGGTCGGCTGGCGATCGGGGGTGGGATTCTGGTCATGGGGCGTGTTGTCTGCCGTGTCGGGCCGGGCCTGCCGCGCGATTGCGGTGCTGGGGGAGTTGGTGCCCGGTGGGCTGCGATCGGGTTCGTTCGTCGGTCGAGGATTGTCCGGATCTGGGGAGGCCGATCGGGAGGCGGGGGCAGCGGTCGGATCTGGGGAGCTGATGCGGTCGAGCAGATCGGTGATGGTGCGGCGATAGGCGGCGATCGTTTCGGTGAGGGCGATCAGGAGGAGAGCTGGGGTGAGGTGGAGGAGGACGGCTGCTGGGTCGGCGTAGTGGGGCCAGCCGATGTGTCCGTCTGGCCAGAGGCTTTGCCAGGTGTTCATGAGGGCGGCGGTGGAGCCGGCGCTCCAGCGGAGGGTGGTGGACCAGGCGGGTGGGGTGATGCCCCAGGCGGCCAGGCGTGCGTCGACGTAGAGGACTCCGGCGAGTGCGGTGCCGATTATGGGGTCGAGGAGGACGGCGATGGGGAGGGGGACATCGCGGCTGGTGGCGAATCGGGTGACGTTGATGGTGGTGAAGACCAGGGCCAGGACACCGACGATGCACAGGACGCGGGTCATGGAGCGGAGGAGGTGGACGGCTTCGCGGGCTTCGATCTGCTTCACCGGGAACGGCCCCCTGCTCGCGCAGCGGGCCTGGTTGCACCTTGGAAGGCAAGGGCCTTGGTGCGCGCGGGCCGTTGCCGGACGACCGCGTCGGGGTGAGGAGCGTCGATCGCTTCACCACTGCCGGTGTAGAGCTTTACGTGGGTGATGTGGCGGGGGCTGGTGCCGAAGAACAGCAGGTCGCCTGGTGCGAATGGCGATCCTTTCGGCAGGCGGGGGTCGGCGTTGTACTGGGCTTGTGCGACGCGGGGGAGGCGGATGCCTGTGGCTTCGTAGGCGGACTGGGTGAGCCCGGAGCAGTCGAAGCCGCCGTCGGAGGGGCCGTTCCCACCCCAGACGTATGGGGTTCCGAGCTGGCTGCGGGCGAACGCAACCGCCTTGGCAGCTACCCCTGTTGGACCGGTTGTGGCAGTCGTGTATCTGCGAGCGGTGGTGAGGACCGCGGTGACGTAGGCGTGGGAGTGGTTGTAGGCGAAGATCGCTGTCTGGAGGTTCTTGCCTCCTTGGGCGCCGTTGGCGCATAGCAACCTGGCTGCGGCGTATACAGCGTCGATCGGGTCCCAGGGGGTGGGGGGCTTCTTGCCTCCGGGCGGTACGGGTCGCGCGTATGTCATGAAGGTGGATGGCAGGAATTGCATCGGTCCCACGGCGCCGGCGGTGGAGATCATGGTGGGGTGGCGGGCGTGGTTGGTCTCGGTCTTGCCGATTGCGGCGAGGACGGTCCAGGACAGGCCGGGGCACGTGAGCGCGGCGCGCTGGTAGAGGGCGAGTATGCGGGGCGGGATGTCGTTCAGGGCGTGTGCGCTCGGGGACGTTGGCGTGCTGCTGCTTGCCGAGAGTCCGCCGAGTGCTGCGGCGATGGTGAGGGCGGCGAGCAGCGGTAGGGCCAGGACTGTGCATCCGATGCCGATGATCGCTTTTGTCAGCAGGGAGCTCACCATTCGGCCTTGGGGGCGGTGGGTGGTAGCGGGGGGACGGGGCGGGTGAGGGGGGTGTCGGCGTCGGTCGGTGCCAGGCCGGAGGCGGGGCTGAGGGCGAGCCAGTGGGCGGCGAGATGGGCAAGGGTGGTGCGGTGGGCGCCGGGCTGGAGTGGTGCCCACCAGGAGCCCCATGGCTCGGTGGTGGTGAAATCCGCCGATGAGGTCGCCACGTTCAGGCCCAGCTCGCGTGCGGTAGTGACCAGGCGCTGCCGCATGGCTTGGTCACGGGACTGAGTACGGGTGTGGATGAGCAGGGCTGGGCGGGTGTTGGTGGCGGTGGTGAAGGCGGCGTAGCCGGAGAGCTTGGCTTCGACGCGGGCGAGGGGTTGGCTGCCGGTGTCGTATTCGAGGAAGAACGGCAGGAGGTGGTCGCCGTCGCGGTAGTGGGCGTAGGCGTCGGGGCGGATGATGTCGCCCCAGCGGCGGGCTGCGGAGGGTTCGGAGAGCCAGAGCGTGAGGCCGGCTGTGGGGGTGGTGTGGGTGTGGGCGGCGAGGTGGCTGAGGAGGTCGTTGACGCCGAGGTCGTGGCCGAGGGAGGGGGAGTAGGCGATGCGGCCGGTGTGGGTGGGGCGCCAGCCGAGGGCTGCGGTGTCGAGTCCGGCGTGGGCGGCAAGGAGGGCGGCGCCGGCGGGGCCGAGGGTGTAGTGCTCGGGGGCGGAGCCGGTCTGGGTAAGGGGGCGGAAGGAGTCGAGGACCGTGTGGTGGTGGAGGGCGCGTAGGCGGCGCTGGGCGGAGCGGAGTGAGGTGTAGGCGAGGCGGGTGATCTGGCGTGTGGTCAGTACGCGGTGTTCGTGGAGCATGCGGGCCAGCCACAGGTCGCGGGTGGTGAGGCGGCGGGCGAGGGCGGCGATGTCGATGTGTTGGGTGGGGCGGCGGGTGGTGGCGGCGCGGGCGGTGTAGCGGGAGCCGGGGCCGGAGGCGGGGCGGGGGAGTGCGGGCATGGCGGTTCACCTTCGGGTGGGGGCGAAGGGCTGGTGAGGTGGTTGTTCAGGGGCGGGTGGCTTGTCGTGGGCCAGTGCGGGAGGCGGCGGCCGTTCGCAGATCTTTGGCGCGGCCGGGGACGGCGGGTGGCAGGGGGCGGGTGGTGAGGGTGAAGGCGGTGGATTCCGCACCGTTGGTCAGGAGGTGGGCGGCGGCCTGGTAAGGGCCTAGGTGGGCGAGGTCGTGGGCGGCGAGTGTCGGGAGGGTGTGGCGCTCCAGCGCGCCGGAGTCCTCTGGAGAGGCGTTGAAGAAGACCTTGTTTCGGGCGTTGGCGGAGATGCCTTCACGCAGGTCGCGGGGGAGCTGGGCGAGGTGCTGGTGAGCCAGAAGCATGGACAGGCGGTAGCCACGGGCTTCGGCGAGCATGTCCTCCAACGGGTAGGGCAAGTTCAGGAAGTTGTGTGCCTCGTCGATGCTGAGGGTGGCGTCGATCCGCTCACGTTCGGGGGTGCGGGCGCGGGCTGCGGCGGCTTGCCAGGTGCCGGCGACGATGAAGGAGCCGAGCAGGCGGGCGGTCTCTTCGCCGAGGGCGCCTTTGGGGAGGCGGGCGAGGAGGATGCCGCCGTTGAGTACGTCGGTGAGGTCGAAGGTGGAGGGGCCGGCGGCGATGGAGCGGCGGGCGAAGTCGCGTAGCAGGAAGGCGCGGAGCTTGTTCATGACCGGGCCGACCACGGCGGCGCGGGAGGGTTCGGACATCGACTCGTACCAGGTCCAGAAGCCTCGTAGTACGGGGTCTTTGAGGGCGGGGATGATGCGCAGGCGGTAGGCGGCCTCGCCCAGGAGGCGGGGGACGTCGG
This sequence comes from Streptomyces sp. NPDC058000, assembly GCF_042886435.1. Lineage (NCBI taxonomy): Bacteria > Bacillati > Actinomycetota > Actinomycetes > Kitasatosporales > Streptomycetaceae > Streptomyces > Streptomyces sp. NPDC058000. Next base: position 26,510 of record NZ_JBHVQS010000048.1, on the reverse strand, counting down.
TGAGGGTGACCGGTTGGCCGGTGCGGTCCCGGTGTTTGAGGAGGGTCAGGCAGGCGGCGCGCATGAGGTCGTCGGTGCGGGGTCCCCAGAAGGCGGTGAAGATCCGGCGGAAGATGCCGGTGATGTTGTCGACGACGACGTCGATGTCCGTGCCGTCCAGGACGTTCAGGCACGGGGGCGTGTGGGCGTCGTCGGGGTCGATGAGGATGAGGCGGTCGGCGCAGGTGTCGGGGAGGCGGTCCAACAGGTCGGTGACCAGGTCGCCTTTGGGGTCGATGACGATGACGCCGCGGTGGTGGCGGACGTCGTCGAGGACGAGGTTGGCGATGAGGGTGGACTTGCCGGAGCCGGTGGCGCCCATGACGTGGAGGTGGTGGCGGGCGTCGGCGACGGCGAGACCTACGCCGCGGCGGACGCCGGTATCGGAGCGGCCCAGGGGTTTGATGCCGTTTCCGGGGGAGGGGTTGGGGATCTGGGGTGGTGGGAGGACGGAGCGGGCGCCGGCCCGTCGCAGGCCGGGGGCGTCTGCGTCGTAGGGGAGGTGGGCGACGGCGGCGAGTTCGGGCACCGAGAGCAGCGCCGGGCGGGAAGAGGGGAACTGTCGGGCGGTGAGGTGGGGTTCGGGGCGGCGGAGGCGGGCGCGGACGAGGTAGTTGCGGTCGGCGTACAGGCCGAAGGCGGAGGCGATCGCGTGGGCCCGGCCGCGGGCCACATCCTGGGCTCGTTCTGCCTTGGGTGAGCAGGTGGCGGTGTAGGTGAGGGTGCACTGCCACTGGGCGCCGGATTGCTTGGCGACCATCTGTCGTACGGCGGTGCTGTGGTCGGGGTCCTGCTTGCCGGTGGCGGTGGGTTGGGCTCGGTGGAGGAGGAGTGCGGTCAGGGCTGGGAGACGGGTGGGGGCGTGCCCGGCCTTGAGTCGTCTTGCCTGGCGGCGGGCGCGGCGCAGGGCGTGGCCGGTGGCGGGGCGGGCCAGGACCTGTACGCAGGCCGATTCATGGTCGGCCATGCCGGTGGCGGCCTGAAGGAGAGCGCGCAGTGGGTCGGCGGGGTGGTCGGTGCGTAGCGGCAGGACGTCGAGGCGGGCCGGCCGCAGACGGCCGGCGGTTGTAGCGGCGGTGTCTGTGTCCGGGAGGAGGGGGATGGGTTCGGTGACGCGGGTGTGGGCGCCGGGCCAAGCGGCTTCGACGGCGCCGCGTACCAGTCCAATCGGGACTGTGCCCGGGACCCACATACGGATGTGCAAGCCCGTGTGTGACCAGTTGTATTCGAAGGCGAGGTGGGGCTGGCCGGTGGTGATGCGGCGCCACCATGGGCGCAGTAGCCCGGCGAGTTGGGCCCAGAGAACTTCACCCCCCTTGGGGGCGACGTGGGGCGGCGCGAGGATTTCTACGCTGCGAGCGCCATCGATGAGGCGCTGGTGGCGTGAATGCAGCAGACGGCGCCGGGCTGCGTACCCGCATGTTGTGGACGCGAGAACGGCGGGGATCAGAACGGGCGCGGCCCCGATGCACCAGTCGAGGATGGCTTGGAAAGCGGTGGGGACGAACGTTTCGGGGTGGGTGAGGAAGTCCACCAAGGGTCCGTCGGGTTGGGCGACGGCCAGCGCCACGGCCCCGGTCACAGTGGCCACCTCATTTCGCCGTCGTCGCAGGTGGTGTCGCCTGCACAGCCATCGGCGTAGCGGGATTCCTCACCTTCTGGGGCTGTGCTGCTGCCAGCTCGCTGGGGTTGGTGGTGATCACCTCGTGTTCGCCGGGTGCGGCGACGCTGATCAGGGCGACCTTGTGGCGGCGGTCGCCGGTCAGCAGCAGGGCCTCGCCGCGTGCCGCGGAGAGGAGGAACTCCCGCTCGCCGTGGCAGAGGTGGAAGTTTTCGCTGATGACGTCGATGGCTTGTGGGGCCTGGCGGAGCAGGATCTGGGTGGCGGCGTTGGAGACGATGGCGCGGCCCAGCGGGGAGGCGAGGACGTCGTCGGCGTCTTGGGTGACCACTGCGAGGCCGGTCCAGTACTTGCGGGCGGCTTTGGCCATGCGGAACAGGAACCGGGCGCCGGCTCCGTCGCGCATCAGCAGCCATGCCTCGTCGTCCACGACCAGGTGCCGACCGGGGCGGGTGCGGGAGGTGACCTGGCGCCAGATGGCGTCCAGGGCGAGCAGCATGGCGGGGGCCTTGACCTCTTCCGGGAGCTGGCGGAGGGCGAAGACCACCAGGTGGCCGGTGGTGGCTGCGGTGCTGGGCCCGTTGAGCAGGTGGGCGTGTGAGCCGGTGGTGTAGGGGGTGAGCCGGTCGGCGAGATCGGTTGCCGTCTCGTTTCCGTCCTCGGCCAGAACGGTGGTGAGGTCGGTGAGGGTGGGTGGGGTGCGGGTCCAGGTGCGAACGTCGGTGGTGATCCCGGCACGGGCGTAGGCGGTGAGGATGGCCCGGTCGAGGACCGCTTTCTCTGCTGCGGTCAGGTCGCTCCCCAGTAGGACGGCGAGGAAGGTGTGCAGGAACAGCACCCGTCGCGTCAGGACGTCTTCCCCCTCGTCCGCTGTTGGTAGGTCGAAGGGGTTGAGGCGTACCCCGTCGGCGCCGAGCGCGATGATGTTGCCGCCGACGGTTTCGGCGAGGCGGACGTACTCGTCCTCCGGATCGATCACCGAGGCGGTGACGCCCGTGAACAGCAGGCGGAGCAGTTCGAGTTTGGCGAGGTAGGACTTGCCGGCACCGGAGCGGGCCAGGGTGATGGAGTTGTAGTTGTCCTGCGCGAAGCGGTCCCAGACGACGGGCGCTCCGGAGACGGTGTTCAGCCCGTAGAGCACTCCCGATGCCGCGCCATCCTTGCCCGTGGTGAGCGGTAGGTCGGGGCTGGCGAAGGGGAAGCATGCGGCGAGCGCCGCGGTGTCGAAGGTGCGGCGGATCTTGAGGGTGTCGAGGCCCAGCGGCAGGGTGGCCAGCCAGCTCGGCAGCGCCCGGTAGGTGGTCGGCGCGACCGTCATCAGAAGTGACTCGGCGATGGCGCGGACGGCGGCGGCCTGTTCGGCGAGGGTGTCCTCGTCCGGTGCGTGCATGGTGAGGTACAGGGCGACGTGGAAGAGTTTTCCTTCGCCGCGGGCGATGCGGTAGGCGAGTTCAGCGGCGTCCGCAGCAGCGGCCTCCACCTCGGGGTCGTCGAGGTGGCCCTTGTCGAAGCCGGTGCGGCGGCCGGATTCGAGGCGGGCGCGCTGCTTCTTCAGTCCGGCGGCGGCCACCGGGTTGGGGACAGGCTCAATGTGCAGGGCGATGTCGAGGTGGCCTGGGAAGTTCAGGAGCGGCGCGAGCCAGCCGGGGGTGACCTCCGCCGGATAGCCGGTGACCACGAGGGTGGTGGCCAGGTGGGCGCCGATGGCCAGGGCTCGGGCATGCACCTCGATGGCCTCTGGCCCGGTAGCGTCGAGCAATGCCGCACTGTCGATGGCCGGGGCTGGGGTTGGGCGGCGACGGCGGCCGAGGAGACATCGAGTCATGTGAGGTCACCTTCCGATGCGCCGATGTGCGGGGTGGGTGTTTCGGGGTTGCAGGCCGCGTGCACCAGACGGGCGCTGCGCGGGCCGTCCAGGGGCGTGACGGTGATCTCGGCTGGTGCCAGGGTGCGGGCGGCCTCGTCAAGGCGCTGGAGCGCCCGCCCCGTGCCCGCATTCCGCATCACGCTGGGCATGGGGGATTCTTCGCGGGCGACCAGCAGGATCTGCCGGCCGAGCAGGTTGCCGCTCGCGGCGAGGTCGGCGAGGAAGTCTGCGTGCGCGAGGGCGGCCGCTTCGAGTGCTGGGTGCGGAAGGGCTGCCGCGTTGTGTTGCAAGGTGTCGGCCAGAGGGGTGAGGTCGATGCGGTGGGAGCGCACCAGCAACTGGGTTGGTCCGGTGAGGGAGTTGAGCCAGCGGGCGAACGCAGCGGTCAGCCCTTGTTGTTCGGCCACCGACCGCAGCTCGAAGTTGACGGGGGAACACGTCGCCATGGCAGCGCTCCCCTCGCTGCCCAGGTCGAGCACCCCTTCCGGGACGATGCCGTCATAGGGCATGCGCATGGCGGCCGGGGGCGGACCTGCGGCTTTGGTCCAGCGGGCGGGAACGATGGTTGGCAGTGGAGGCACGCCTTCGGGGGCATGCACCCGGCGCTTAGGCGTGCGGGCATGGGCGAGCACGGCGAGCAGGAATCGGTCCAGACCGATGCCTTCCCGGTGGCCGAGCGCGAGCGCCGCCACGGCTCCGGCAATGGGAGCGGCCAGGACCACGTAGACGAGCGGTGCCATGAAGGGGCGCGTTGCCCACCAGCCCCCGTACAGCACGGCGGCTGCGGCGGCGAGGATGGCGGTCTGCCGGGCAGTGAAGGGGCCTAGGAGGCGGTCTGGGCGGGAGATATCTGCGGGGATACGCGTGGTGTATGGGGCGTCGGTCGGGGCGTCGGGTGCTGCCATGAGACTTAACTCCGGGGTAGTTCGAGGGGTAGCCGCAGTTGCATGGGCTGCGGCGGGTGCCGGCGTACGTGTGCGGCGGGATTACGCAGGGGAAGCTGGGGAAGCTGTCGTGCACCTGGTGCTGGCGAGGGGAAGGCCGGCCGCGATGTGGCTGGCCGGATAGGGGAGTTGGGCGTTGGGGTGGTGGTCCGTTCGGCGCGGATCGGCAGTGACGCCTGCGTGGGTCGGGGCGCTCGGGCCGGGATGCGCTCCGCGGTGACGGGGAGGGCGAGTTGCCGGATCCGGCGGGCCTGGTTGGGATGAAGTACGGAATGGGGACCTGTCGGCGTACGTGTGAGAGGGGCGGCGCGCGGGCCGGGACGTCGAGGAGCCTGGACGCCGGAAGCCGTACCTGCGGGAGCCCTTGAGGTCGTGTTGGCGACGGCGGTCGTCGGGCGCGTCCCGCTGGGCGTCGGGGGTGTGGGTGCCGACCGACCGTCGGCGGCGGATCGCATGTGGGGGTATCCCGGGGAGGAACCGCCGCGCGAAAGAAACGTTCGCCGCCGAGCACCTCCACCGCGCCCAGGTCCGGGGGCAGACGGCCGTACGCCTCCGCTGCCTCCGCCCGGACCGGGACGTCCCCCTCCGCCCGTCGGCCCGCCACGACCTGGGCCGCGTCCCCCTGCGCCGCCTCCACCGGGGCGGCGCCGAAGTAGGCTCATCCCGGGCAGGTAGTGATCCATGAGCCGGTACATCGCCAAGTGCCGGAGCATCCGCACCGCGGCGGGCGCTTGCGGGCTGTGGGCGGGAGTGCCGCGCAGGATGACCTGGAGCGTCCAGCCGGGAATCTTGAACAGCACCCAGAACAGTCCGAGTCCGGCGAGCAGCGTGCCCAGCTGGTCGGACTTCGGGATGCCCAGCGTCGAGGCGGCCGGAGCGAAGAACAGCTTGATGGCGAGGACGAACGTGATCGACTGCGCGACCTGAATAACCAGGCACCCGGCCAAGGCCCGCCACCACAGCCGCGCGATCGGATCGGTCAGCGGGTGGGCATGACAGGCCAGGGCGAGGGGGCCGCAGACGGCCACCAGCGCCAGCACCGCCACCCGCACCATGAAGCCGATCAGCACCGCCAGCACCAGCGCGATCATCATGATCGCCAACAGCAGCAGATACAGCTTCAGCCCGGCCACACCGAAGATGGCGAACGGCAGGACGCGTTCGACCATGCCCTGACCGGCGTCGGCCAGGTCGGTGGCCATGATGGCGTGGGCGAGGGCGTTGGACAGACTGATCGCCTTGCCCATCACCGTCAGCGAGCTGGCGGCCGCGACCATTCCCAACAGCAGCCGCGGCAGGATCTGTTTGAGGGCGTAGCGGGACTGGACGGTCTCGTAGCCCATGACGGTGATGCCGCCCGCGGTCACGAACAGCACGTAGATCCCGACTGTGATCTCCAGCATGGCATTCCACAGCCGTTTGACGTCGGCGTGCTGGGTGACGTCGGGGGTCGCCAGCAGGGTGTCGGCCAGGAACTCCCGGATCGGTTTCATGACCTGTTCGATCAGCGTGCCGAGGAACGAGGTGATCGCATTCACGATCATCGCGGGGAAGTCGGTGAGCACGTCCCAGCCCGAGGAGGTGTCCTTCACACACTCGCGCCCCTCTGCCTCGCACGCTGGGGGAGTAGGACCCGGCTGCGGCTCCGGGGATGCCTGCCGGGAGGGTTGTGAAGGCTTTGGAGACGGAGGGCCTGGCGCGGGTGTCGGGCCGGGCGTGGGGTCAGGTTTCGGCGATGCGGAAGGCGGCTTCGGAGCGGTTGCGGTTGGGCCGGGCGCAGGCTGAGGCTCGGGCTGTGGCGGCTCCGGAGCTGCGGGCGCCGGGGCCGCTGCCGCCGCGGACACCATTCGTGGCGCCGCGTTCGGTGCAGACAGCGCTCCTGCAACGAGCACCGCCAAGACGCACAGTCCGGGCACGATGCGTGCGAGGCGCCTGGCGCGACTCACTCCCCGTCACCGCCGCCGCCACCGACACCAACGATGTGCTGCAACACGGTGACCAGAGCAGGGGCCAGGACCGCCAGCCCGTACCCGATCGCCGCGGCCTTCAAGGCCCGCTTGGCGGAGTCGACTTCACCTGGGTCGCCTCCGGCCATCAGATAACGCAGACCACCGAAGGTCAGAAACAGCGTGGCGAGCCCGGCCAGGATGCCGACGACCCAGTTCCGCAGATTTTTGATCACGGTGGGGATATCCGCGACCGCCCACACACGGGGCGAATTCACCAACAGCACCAGGACAGCGCCCGCCGTGATGAAGGCGAACCGGATTACCCAGCGGCCCATCGGGCGGTTCAGCCGCCGGTGCGGCCGACGAAATGTTGCGAGCATGGCGGACGCACCTCCAGCAGACAGCACACAGCAGGGGAAAGAAGCGGATCGACGAAGTACGACGTGACCAGACGCGTCACGACGGGGCCGTGCTGTGTGGGGCGAACACGGAAACCTGTCCGGGGGCCGTCCTCCTTGAGGCGGTGGGAACAGGGGGCTCGGGTGTCAGCACGAGACGGTGCGCTCACCCCACACAGCAACGACCTGGCAGCAGACCAGGGAAGGCCTGCGCCGGGGACCATCACCGCCGGGTGCGTGGTGTGCATCCGACGGTGACGCTCACTGGTAATAGAGACTCACGGCCCGGAAAATGACATCGCTGGCCACAAAGTCCCCCAAATGCCGCAGGGTTACTGCTCACCCATCTGGTGGCGCAGATAGGCAGCCAGGTGCTCTTCGGCAGCAGCGCGGTGGCGGTAGAGCTGGCGCACGCCCACGCCTCGCTCATCGGCCAGGAGTTGCATCGACTCACCTTCCAGCCGCGTACGGGCGATCAACAGTGCCTCCGCGACACCCACGGCACGGGCACTGACCGCACGAGCCAACACCGCGTACTCGTCCTCCGCCTCACCGCTCCCGACCCCCAGCGGCGTGGCCTGACACGTGGTCCGATCCGTCGACCGGGCGAGACGGCCCAAGTGAGCGGCTTCGTGCCCCGTCTCCCGCTCGACGCGGCGCCGAGCGGCATACACCAGCCGGCTCACCGCCCGGTCGGCCGCCGCGAACAGCTCCCGGGCAACGTCCGCGGCCTCCACATCCACGATGGACAGGGCAGTAGCGACGGCAGCCAGAGCCTCCTGCTCGAGCTCCGCGCGCTCCAGGTGGGCGGGGCAGGCCAGGCGGGCCAGCATCCGGCGCAGCACCGGAACCGTCATCCCAACGGCCACGACGTCCCACGGATCGCCCAGGCGCCGAGCACGGCACACCACCTCACGCCAGGTCCGCTCACGAAGCGCCGGTGAAGTGGCGGCGTGGGCAAGGCGAGAGCGGACCTGGTCGACAGGCAGCACAGACTGCTCCGGCTCCTCACAGACCAGGTGAGCGGGCAGCGTGAGCGGTTGGGCCGCGGTGGCGAGCGCGAGGAAGGACTCCTCCAGCGTCTGGAGCGGCGAGCGGCCGGCCGGACGCGTACACGCAGTGCGCCGGGAGGCGCGGCGGGAGGTGGGGTGGGGGTGCATGTGCAGCTCCTTGCGGGAGTGGCGATCACTGTCGCCGCAAGCCCTCTCAGCGCTCCGCGCCACCCACGGACCGCCCGCGCACCAACACCGGGCGACCGCCGGGCCGCTGGTCCGGCATGTGCGATGGCCCGCCACCTGCCCACCCCACATGACCAGCACCACCGCTGTGGCCTATCGCCCGAGAATCGAACACAAAGAATTTTCGGGCTCTGCCCAAGGAGACCACCACCCCGTCCAGGACTGGCTCGGCTATGGCTCGCCGCTGGCTCATATGGCAGTGAATCGAGAGTGGCTGTGCCATACGTGCTCCGCTCGCCATCTCTGGGCTGGCGACCCGTGCCGGCTTTCTTTCACTCCGTCCAGTGCCATGCCTGTTCGGGGAAGTCGTCGATGATGGATACAACGGTTTCGGCGAGGGCGAGAAGGTCCTCGTAACTCTTGCGCCCGTACGTCCACCCGATGATGCGGTTTCCCTCGATGCGCCAACCGAGCCGGGTGTCGTGCATAAGCCGCTCCAGGGCGTATGTGTTGATGAGCGCCGCGAAGTCGAAATCCTCTGAGTGGCACTGAACCAGGTGGGTGCCGATCTCTTTCAGGTCCCGGAACCAGCCGGGAGTGCGAGGCAGCGCAGGACGCTTTTCCCGCCCCGACGGCGCCAGTCGTCTGCTCGTGAAGGCGGTGGCCGGGAGGGCGCGAGGTAGGGGGAGCACGGCTACGGAGTACAGCCGCGCGACATGTGCCCGGCCGCTGCGCCGCAATGCACGGAGGTGGAACAGGCTCACCTCCCGACCGTCAAGACTGCCCTGCAGCAGGTTACGAAGAGAGAGACCGTCCGGTCCGAGGCTGAACGGGTAGCCGTCATGGTTGAACGCGTTGAGGTAGTCCCGGTCTCTCTTGCGGTAGGTCCAGGCCGGGTCGTCCCGGAAGCGTTTGATGCTTTTGCGAACCTCGAACACCGTCAGTCATCGTCTTTCGGCAGTTCGGAGTTGGCAGCGTTGCCGATGCCGTAGATGGCGCCGTCCAAGGGGACCTGCTGCCAGGCGGGGATCCCGTCCCGGTTGGTCGTGCGGTGACTGCCGCCGCCGTTGTTGATCTTGTCGCCCGTGTGGTTGGCGGCACCGCCAGCGGCTCCGGCCGCGCCGCTGAAGCCCACGTCGCGCCAGAAGTCCTTTTCCTGCCCTTCCCACATGTCCACGCCGTCCGCAGCGGCCTGCCCGCCCGCACTGCCCAGGCCTTCCACAGACATCCTGCCAAGCGCGTTCTTGCCACCCAATCCCGCGCCGATGGCCTCGCCGGGGGTCCACGCTGCTCCGTGCTTCCCGGAACTCTTCGCCCATTCTTCGATTTTGTCCCCGACCTTCCCGGCGCCTTCCGAGACGGCTGTGCCCGCCAGCCCGGCGACGGCAGCATCCTGCAAGTCCTGGCCCCAGGTGACCTTCTGCCCGGTGACCCATTGTCCGCCGACGTTGCCGATGAAGTTGGCGTCCATGTTCTTGCCGAACTCGAAGCCGAACTTCAGCAGCTTGCTGCTGTTCATCGCGGTCCTGATCTTTTCCATCACTTCGGCGACGCGGATCAGGAGTTGCCCGAGTCGGGTGACCTCGCCAGCTGCCTCGGTGACTTCCGCGGCGGCCGCGCCGGCCGCGATGGCGTCGGAGAATCCCCCGGTCAGCACCGTCAGGCCGATGCCGATCGCCACCGTCGCGGCGATCTCCTCGGCCACCCGATGGACCTCGTCATTGGCCTTCTTGATGGCGTCGGCGGTCTGGTCCAGTTGCTGGGCGACGGCTTCGAATTGCGGCAGGGCCTTCTCCACCTGGCCTTTGGTGTGCGCCCAGTGCGCGTGGAAGGCGTCTGCGGCCGCCCCGGTCCAGTTGTCGCCGAGCCGGACGACCTCCTGGTCCTGAGTCTCGATCGTGCTCTTCAAATCGTGGGCCATGTGCCGCCACGCCTCGGCGCAGGCCCGCAGCACCGACGGGTCCCCACCGGGATTGAACACGTCGAAGCTCTTCTCGATCTGCGGCTGCTGCTCCTGCTGCTGACCGGCCATGTCACTTCCCCCCGAACTGCTGGGCCTGTGCGGCATCGGACGCCTGGTACGTGGCGACGGTGTGCTGCAAGCCCACGGCGTAATGCTGCAACCCCGCACGTAATCGCTGCAGCGCGGTCACGGTGTGACGGGTCATCTCCACGTATTGGGACAGGACCTCGGTGGACTCGGACATCACGCCGAAGGCGTCGTCCACGGTCTCCGCTCGTGACGCGAAAGCCCCGATGCGGTCATCGAGGTGGTCGGCGGAGGCGGTGAAATCCTTGCCCAGGGCCGTGACCGGCTCGGGATGGATCGAAAAATGCTCATGCGCCATCGCTGTCCCCCATGGTGACGTCGCGTGTGATCGATACACCCAGGACCCTAGGCAGACAGGCATCGCAAATCTGATGCGCAGGGCATGGATTTTCACGAGCCCCTAACGCGCCCAGAGCCCCCGGACAAGCTCATGGTCCAGCCCGAGGTGGCTCGACCAGAGTGAGCACAACCAGTGGGTCAACAACCGTGCCTGGTTCCAACTACCGTGCTCTGACTCGGGCACGAACGTGGCGGTCACCAACCTTCAGTGACATCAATCGACTTCGACGGCACGGAGCACCGCATACGACCAGCATCACCCCTGCGGCCCATCGCTTGAGAATCGAACGCAAAGAATTTTTGGACCGTGTTCACCGAGACCGCCGATGGCCTCAGGGCTGGTTCGACGGTGGCTCGCAGGTGGTTCGCCACTGGCTCGCTTGGCCGCTGAGCTGGGCAAGCCGATGGGTCGATGAGAAGCCGAGCGAAAGTCCGCACGTGGGACCGCTGCCGCTCGACGTGTTCGAACGCATCCAGTGGCGATGACAATTCGAGGTTGCCGTTTCCCTATTACTCACGTCAGCACCAGACGGTTTGGAACCCGATTCCGGGCGCCACCCGCCGATGTCCACCAACCGCCGCCGCGCCGAAAGCGCTGTCCGTCGCCACACCACCCGCCCGCTGCCGACCACCCTCTGGTTCCCCGCGCCCGACCAGCCCGACGCCGTCCCAGCCGCCGGCACCGTCCTGCCGCACTGGGCGATCGAGAAGATCCGCACCGAGTTCACCCGCCGCCCCGGCCAGGCCCCCGCACCGCTGCTGAAGCTCTCCGTCCGGGACACCGCGCCGGGCATGGACGCCCGCACCCCCGTCATCACCTACACCGACGGGACACCCAGCAGGCTGTCGATGCTGCTCGCCGAACTCCACCCCAACGCCCTGCCCACCCCCACCGACAGCCTCCCCGGGACTGTCGGCGAGATGCCCGGCGCCATGGACGAGGGCTGGGCCGGCTTCTTCCACCGCGCCCACCGCCTCCTGCCCACCGACGGACTGCTGCTGCTCGCCACCCGCCAACGCCGCGACGACGGAATCCTCACCGACCCCCTCGGCGCGCTCATTGCCTGCGCCCGCACCGCCGGCTTCCGCTACCTCCAACACATCATCGTCGCCCACGCCCACCCCGCCGCCGACCGCCTTATCCCCACCCCGCCCACCGACGCCAGCCCCGGCGTCACCCACAGCGACCTGATCGCCCTGGCCGCCATCCACCACACCGCAGCCTGAGGGAGACGACCCATGACGCGTCCCGCCTCGGTGTGGAACACCGCCCCCACCTCTGCCCCCGCCCAACGCAAAGACCGCTACGTACCCGGTTCATCGGCCCACCCCGCCAAGATGCACCCCGGCATCGCCGCCCATGCCATCCGCACCTACACCCACCCCGGTGATCTGGTCCTCGACCCCATGTGCGGCATCGGCACCACCCTCGTCGAAGCCCTCCACCTCGGCCGCAACGCCCTCGGGGTTGAGTACGAACCGCGGTGGGCCACCCTCGCCTCCCTCAACACCCGCTCCGCCGCCCAGAAAACCGGAGCCGGTTCCGGCATCGTCCGCTGCGGCGACGCCCGCCACCTCACCGACCTCGCCCCCGCCGACGCCCGCGGCGAAGTCGCGCTTGTGATCACCTCACCCCCCTACGGGCCCAGCGTCCACGGTCAGGTCCGCTCCTCCCGGGAGACCGGTGCACCCGGGGTGGTCAAGAAGGACTTCCGCTACGGCCACGACCGCGCCAACCTCGCCCACGTCCCCACCACCCACCTCATCGAAGCCTTCACCGAGATCCTGGCCCAATGCCGCACCATGCTCCGCCCGGGCGGTACCGCCGTCATCACCACCCGCCCCTGGCGAGAACGCGGCGAACTCATCGACCTTCCCTCCGCCGTCCTCGCCGCCGGCAAAACAGTCGGACTCATCCCCTCCCAACGGTGCGTCGCCCTCCTCGCCGGCATCCGCAACGGCCGCCTCATCACCCGCCCCTCGTTCTTCCAGATGAAGAACGTCCGCGACGCCCGCCGACAAGGCACCCCCCTCTCCGTCGTCCAGCACGAGGACGCCCTGATCTTCACCCGACCGGTGAAGGCCCTTCCCGATCCGTCATGGCCGGACACCGCGCACCGGAGCGGGACGTGAGAACGAGCCGCCCATTGTGGTTCCAAAATGACCGCAGCACACTACTGCTCGGAGATGCCCGACGGGCGCTGAGCTCCATGGATGCGGGGTCGATCGACTGCGTCGTCACGTCCCCTCCGTACTGGCAGACCCGTGACTATGAAGGCGCTCCAGGACAGTTGGGGCAGGAAGCCGCCGTCGAGGAGCACATCGAAGCCCTGCGGGAGGTCTTCGCCGCAGCGCGAGACGTGATGGTCGAGAACGGTTCACTATGGCTCAACTTGGGCGACCGATACGCCACGTCAACGATGCCTCGCAGGTGCCGCAACCGGCCGGCCAAACAGCTGCTCGGCATCCCCTGGCGCGTAGCGCTAGCCCCGCAGGCCGACGGCTGGATCCTGCGCAACGAGACCATCCGGCACAAGCCCAAAGCGGTCCCCGAATCCCGCTGCGACCGCCTCGCCCGCCACCACGAACACCTCCTGTTTTTCTTCACTAGACCCCCGGCGTACCACTTCGACCTCGACCCGATCCACCAGCCCTACACCGGTGACCGCGCCCTCTCCCGCCCTATCCACCGCAGCGCCAGCAAGCCCCACGCCGCCCGCGGCATCTGGCCGAAGTCCCGCAGCTGCTCCGCCGTGCTGGGTCCCTCCTGCCAGCCCACCGGGGTTCAGTCCGCCAGCCCCCACCCCAAGGGCCGCAACCCGGGCACCGTCTGGACCATCCCCACCCGGCCCGGCCGCCTCCCGCACACCGCCGCCGTCCCCCTCGACCTCCAGCTGCGCTGCATTGCCGCCGGCTGCCGCCTCGGGGGCGACGTACTCGACCCTTTCAGCGGCACGGCGACCGCAGGAGTCGCTGCGTTTCAACGCATCGCTCAATGCAGGCTTGAGGTGTTTGGACCGGGCAGATGACATCTCGACCATCGTGGGTGCAGCAAGAGACGGTTGAGGAAGAATCGGGCCTCCAGCGTATGTCTCACGCGCCTGGGCCCTGCTGTCCGGAATCTGGGCAATCGACGCTCAAGGGGATTCATCCATCGGCAGTGCCTGTGGGGCGATTCAGGGCTGGAACTGTGTGTGCCGGCCGCCCGGTTGCGCTGGACACTTGGCGAGTTACGACAAGTGACATGGATGTCGCAGACTGTATCGCCGCGCGCTTCGGCGGCGCGCCGAAACGGTGCGGTCAAGAGGGCGGCGACACATTTGAGGTCACGACCACCGCCGCTTCAGTAGATGTGGTCGTAGACCGGTTGGCCGCGATTGAAACTCGAATGAGGATTTACGGCTCGGATAGGTCCGCCGTCCCTAATTCGGCGCAGAAGGCACGAAGGTTCCCGCCAGTAGAGGAGAGCGTGAGGGAAGGGGCAGCAGGGCGCACACTCTTGACCCGGGTTGGGCAAGGGTTGCGACCAAGCATCCTGCTGGCGTTTCAGTTGGCCGATCTTCCTGATGTGGGGCAGTTTCAATTAATGTCGGCAGCGTGGTCCCTTGTCGAGGGCTTGCATGTGCTGATCGAGCAGCTTCGCGCAGAGGGGCGCCCTGTTCGCGCGCGATTGGCCTTGGAGCGCGCAATGCCTTCTGGCAGTGACAACCACTTCAGCTACCCCGTGGTGCGGTTCCTGGGGCGTGGTTAGTACTAGAGGTACTGCGGGATAATCGTGCTGGTGTGGGACCGGCTGAACACCCACGTCTCCCATGCCATGCGTGAATTGATCGCCGAGCGAGAGTGGCTGACAGAGTTCCTGCTGACCACTTACTCGCCCGACCTGAACCCGGTGGAAGGTGTGTGGGCGCACGTCAAGCGCAGCCTGGCCAACCTCGCCGTGTCGCACTCGACCGCCTCGAGACCCTCGTACGCAACCGGCTCAAACGCCTCCAGTACCGCCCCAACGTCCTCAACGGCTTCTCAGCCGGTGCCGACCCCACCAGCGACCCGTAACGGTGGCTCGGCCTTGGCTCGTTGCTTGACCGCCGAGTCACCGGCTCGGAAACCTCATGATCTGGCGGTTGCTGTGACTGAACCAGGCAGGGTGAGGCCTGCCGGAGAGCCGCCGGGCGACCTGAGAATTGATATCTCAGGCGCTGAGAGAGGGGAGAAGTAGTCCCACAGGTGGGTTATCCAACACCTCAACGTCGAAGAGAGGTGGCTCCGCCCACGAAGTGACAGAGTGCAAGTCCACGGTGCCGTTGGAGAACTTCGCCGATTCGAAGGACACAGTGCCGCCTGAGAAGCTTGCTGAGCCAAAGGACACGGTGCCGCCGGCGAACGTCGCCGACTCGAAGGACACCCTGCCGCCAGAAAACTCTGCTCGGTCGAATGCCACGGTGCCGTCAGAGAACTTCGCCGGTTGGAAGGACACCTTGCCGCCGGAGAACGTCGCCGATTCGAAGTAGACCCTGCCGCCGGAAAATGTAGCTGACTCGAAGGGTACCGTGCCGCCTGAGAATCTCGCATCGACGAAGTACAGCCTGCAGTTGGAGAACGTCGTCGGGCCGAAGGACACCGTGCCGTGGGAGAACGTCGCCGAGTCGAACGACATCCTGCTGTCGGAGAACGTCGCCGACTCGAAGGAGACCCTGCCGCCGGAGAACGTCGCCGATTCGAAGGAGACCCTGCCGCTAGAGAAAGTTGCCCTGTGGAAGGACAGCAGGCGGCTGGAGAACGTCGCGCCACTGAACGAGACGTCGCCGTGGAAGTGGCTGTGTGAGAGATCGCCGCCGTCGAAGCTGGCTCCGGTGAAGTCGAAGCTGCAGTTCGACCAGGAAGCGGCTTCCCCTGGTTGCTGCAGGTGCTCGCGGATGACCCGGATGATGGTCTGGCGGACTTCGAGTTCTCCCTCCTTATACCCGGGTAACCTCGGGTTTGATTGGTAGGGCATCCGCACGTAGGCGCATAGCACGTCGACGCAAACCTGGCGCTGCTCTTTCCAGTCGTCCGCGAGCCGGGCGAGGGCGTAAACGCCGGCGAGGCGCACGGCGGCCTTCTCGTGACCAAGCTGTTCGGCCGCCGTGGTGTAACGGTCAGCTAGTTGGCTGGCATCAGCTCGGTGGGCGTCGCCTTCGGCGATGAGCTGCTTGCGGTAGGCGTAGACGCCTACTAGGACGGCGCCGATCAAGGTGACGATGGCGATTGGTGGTCTTGATGGCGTCCGCCACGTTCACCGGCTTCGGTGGTGTTGCCTTGTTGGCGCCACCGGAGATGAGGGCGTAGACGACGTATTGGTAGATCACGTAACTGGCTGCACACGCCACAAGGACAGCCAGCGGTGCCACGATCCACACACGCCACAGCGACGGCGCATAGCGACCGCCGGCACTCCGTTGATAGAGCCACCTGGGTGTATTTGCCACTTCTTCACCATGTGAGTGTGGGGGCTCGCCTGGGCACTCAAGACGGCCATTTAGCCGTTCTGGAAGCTACGTGGCGACCACCTTGGAATGTGGGCGCCTCGCCGTGCTTGTCCAAGGTGATCTGGTCGTGACCCTCAGCATGTGGTGCGCCAGCTGGTCGGCGATGCCGGCGCCAGGGGTCCAGCTTCCGTCGCGCTGGTCTTGTGCAGCGAAGTGTGAATCGCGAAAACCGTCTTCGCGGTCATTGCGGAGGGAGCGCGCTGGTGATTGAGCATCTCTGCGTTGAAAGCGGCCCCGTTCGCGCACGATGGCTGTAATGGGTGCGCAGTGCCCCCGGCAAGGGCAGCAAGGGCGGCGACTTCGAAGAGCCTATGGCTTGGGCCGCGAGGTGCCGTTAGGCTGCGTTGTCGTCAGGGTCGGTATCGGAGTGGATGGTCCGCGGGGATTTCCACGATTACAACTTTGTGCCCGTCCGGGTCGGCGATCCACATCTCGATCAGCCCCCACGGCTCGCGCACCGGCGGCCGCAGCACCGCCACCCCCCGCTCCACCAGCTCCTCGTGCGCCCGCGCCGCGTCGGCCACCTGGAGCCACAGCTGGAGGGTCGGCGTCGGGGCGTCCGTGGCCCGCCCGGAGACCTCCAGGAACCCGCCGCCGAGGAAGTACACCGTGCCGCGCTCCGGCCCCGTACCGAACTCGCGGTAGATCGCCAGCCCCAGCGCCTCGCCGTAGAACGTCCGCGACCGCTCCGGATCGGCCGGCCGCACCAGCACCCTGCTGCTCAGTACCTGCACCATGGCACGGACCCTACGCCGCCGGACCGCCCCGACGGGCCGGACACGGCGCACCGCCGGACCTTCGGGCCTTCCGGCCCTGCCGCCGGCAGCCGCCTCTTGTTAGCCTCGCTGACAGCCATCCTTACGGCCCGAGAGGATCCCGCGCACCATGCCCACCACCTCGCTGACCTTCCGCACCGCCACCGACGCCGACGTCCCCGGGCTCGTCGCCCTGGTCGAATCGGCCTACCGCGGGGACGCCAGCCGGGCCGGGTGGACCACCGAGGCGGACCTGCTGGAGGGCCAGCGGACCGACCCGGACGGCGTCGCCGCGGTGGTGCGCAACGAGAGCGGCCGACTGCTGGTCGCCGAGCGGGACGGCGAGCTGGTCGCCTGCTGCCAGCTGGAGCACCGCGAGGACCACGCCTACTTCGGGATGTTCGCGGTCCGCCCGGACCTCCAGGGCAGCGGCCTGGGCAAGGTGATCATCGCCGAGGCCGAGCGCACCGCACTGACCACCTGGGGCACCCCGGAGATGCGGATGACCGTCATCCGGCAGCGCGAGGAACTGATCGCCTGGTACGAGCGCCGGGGCTACCGCCGCACCGGCGAGTTGACCCCGTTCCCGTACGGCGACGAGCGGTTCGGCATCCCGCAGCGCGCCGACCTGGAGTTCGAGCTGCTGGTCAAGCCGCTGGGCTGACCGCCGGGCCGGCCGCGGCGGCCGGCCCTACAACCGCCCGGCCTCGATGATCCGCTGGAGGAACTGCCGGGTCCGGGCGTGCCGGGGCGCGCCGAACACCTCACCGGGCGCCCCGCGCTCCAGCACCACCCCGCCCTCCAGGAAGCACACCTGGTCGGCGACCTCCCGGGCGAAGCCCATCTCATGGGTGGCGATGACCATCGTCATACCGTCCTCCTTGAGGTCCCGGACGACCCGGAGGACCTCGCCGACCAGCTCCGGGTCGAGCGCCGCGGTGATCTCGTCGAGCAGCAGCAACCGCGGCCGCCCGGCCAGCGCCCGGGCGATCGCCACCCGCTGCTGCTGCCCCCCGCTGAGCCGGTCCGGATACTCGCCGGCCCGCCCGCCGAGCCCCAGCCGCTCCAGCAGCTCGCGGGCGCGCTCCTCGGCCTCGGCGCGCGGCACCCCGTGCACCCGGCGCGGTGCCAGCGTGATGTTGTCCAGCACGCTCATGTGCGGGAAGAGGTTGTACGCCTGGAAGACCACCCCGATCCGGCGGCGCACCGCGTCCGCGTCGGCCCGCGGATCGGTGATCTCCTCGCCGTCCAGGAAGATCGCCCCGTCGTCGATCTCCTCCAGCAGGTTGGTGCAGCGCAGCAGCGTGGACTTGCCGGACCCGGAGGCCCCGATCAGCACGGTCACGCTGTGCGGGGCGACCTCCAGGTCCACGTCCCGCAGGACGACGGTGCCGCCGCGCCCGTAGGTCTTGCGCACCGACTCCATCCGCAGCACCGGCCCGCCGTCCCCGGCCGCCGCCCCCGCCGCCTCCGCCATCACGGTCCCGTCCGTCGTGCTCATACCGTCCCTCCCTGGGCGCGCCGGCGGTCCATCCGGGCGGTGACCCAGTCCGTGAACCGGGTCATCGGGATCGTCAGCGCCACGAAGACCAGCCCGGCCACCACGTACGGCGTGTAGTTGAAGTCCTTGCTGGCGATGATCTGCGCCGCGTAGACGGCGTCCACCGCACCCGCGATCGACACCAGCCCGGTGTCCTTCTGGAGCGACACCAGGTCGTTCAGCAGCGGCGGCACGACCCGCCGTACGGCCTGCGGCAGCACCACGAAGCGCAGCGTCTGCCCGCCGGAGAGCCCCAGCGACCGGGCCGCGGCCCGCTGCGAGGGGTGCACCGACTCGATACCGGCCCGGAAGACCTCCGCCACGTACGCCGAGTACGTCAGCACCAGCGCCGCGCCGCCGAGGGTCACCGGATCGGTGGTGACGCCCTGGAGTCGGAGCGCCGGCACCCCGAACACCACCATCAGCAGGCAGATGATCAGCGGCATACCGCGGAAGAAGTCGGTGTAGGCGGTGGCCAGCAGCCGCAGGGGGAAGAACACCGGTCCGCGCAGCGTCCGCACCACCGCCAGCAGCAGGCCGAGCACCAGCACCGCGGCCCCGCACACCACCAGCAGCCGCAGGTTCAGCAGCAGCCCCTCCAGCACCTTCGGCAGCGCGATCCGTGCGTACGCGGCGCTGAAGAACGTCTCCCGGGTGCGCGGCCAGCCGGGCGCGGCGGTGACCACGAAGTACAGCACCGCTCCGGTGACCAGCGTGCTCAGTGCCGCGAGGGCGGTGGCCCGGCGCGCCCGGGTGCGCTTGTACCGCTCCCGTTCGATCCGCCGCCGGGACGGCACGTACCCGTCGTCGTCGGCGGATCCACCCACACCGTCCGGCACGGCCCCCTTCCCTTTCCGCGTCTTTTTCCCCGTCCCCGTCTCCGCCACCTTCGCCGTCCCGGACGTCACTTCAGCACCGGCACGTTGACGGCGTCGGCCAGCCACCGCTTCTCCAGCGCGGCCAGGGTGCCCTTGCGGCGCAGCGCGTCCACCGCCGCCGTGACGCAGCCGGTGATCGTGCTCTCCTTGTCCAGCACCAGCCCGAACTGCTCCTTGGCCGGCCCCTGTTGGGCGAACTGTCCGACGACCACGGCGTCCTTGAGCTCCGCTGACGTGATGTAGAAGGCGGTCGGCAGATCGACCAGGATCGCGTCCACCTGACCGTTCTTCAGGGCGGACTTGGCCAGATCGTTCTTCTGGAAGACCGCGACGGGCTGGCGGGGGCGGATGGTGTCGTTGACGAGGTCGAGACTGGTGCTGCCGACCTGGGCGCCGAGCTTGACGTCCTTGAGGTCGGCGATGCTCTTGGCCCCGGCCGCCTTGGAGCCCTTGACCGCGACGACCGCCTGCCGCACGTCGTAGTAGCCGGAGGAGAACGCCGCCGCCTGCTTGCGCGAGGCGCTGATCGACACCTGGTTGACGTCGAAGTCGAAGGACTTCGCACCGGGCGCGAAGGCGCTGTTGAACGGCACGGTCTGCCAGCGCACCGCGTCCTTGCCGTACCCCAGCTCCTTGGCGACGGCATAGGCCACCGCCGACTCGTAGCCCTTGCCGTTGGCCGGGTCGTCGTCGCTGAACCAGGGTGCGTAGGCGGGCTTGTCGGTGCCGACCGTGATCTTCCCGGGCGCCACGGTGGTCAGTTTGCCGGGCGTACAGCTCTGCTTCCCCTGCCCGGCGGCCCGCGAGCCGCTGGGGGACGCGTCCTGCGGAGCGCAGCCGACCGCGGTGACGAGCAGCAGGGCGGTGGCGCAGACGGTGAGACGTACGGGGTGTGGCGACAGGTGCATGTCGGGAGAGTGGCAGCGCACCGGCCTCCCTGTCGAGATCACCGGGGTGAACGTCCACATGCTGGAAGTCCGTTGCGCCGCTGTGAACTGCGGGTTTCCCGCCGGGCGACCCCCGTGTGCCGGCTCGGCCGGCCCGCCCGCCGGTCCGCCGGCTACGCGGTGAAGCGCACCGCCCGCCGGATCTCCGGCTGGTCGGTCACCACCCCGTCCAGCCCCAGCCCGCGCGCCAGCCGCAGCTGGTCGTGGGTGTTCACCGTCCAGCCCAGCACCGTCAACTGCGCGGCATGCGCCTGCTCGACGAGTTCGAGGGTGAGCCGCCGGATGTCGAGCGACACCAGCTCCGCGCCCACCGCCCTGGCGCGGTCGATGACATCGGCCCCGTACCGTTCGCCCACCAGCCCGGTGCGCGCCCCCGGCAGCAGCGTGCGGATCGCGGCCAGCGCCTCGTCGTGGAACGAGATCACCTCCACCCGGCCGGTCAGATCGCGCGAGCGCACCACCTCGGCCAGCGCCCGGGCCGCCGCGACGTCCTTGATCTCCGCCTGGAGCGGCAGCCGCACCGCGTCCACCACCTCCTCGAACACCGGGACCCGCTCGCCCTGCCCGGCGTCCAGCTCCCGCAGTTCGGCGAGGGTGCGCTCGGCGATCGTGCCGGTGCCGTCGGTGGTCCGGTCGACGTCCGGATCGTGCATCACCACCAGCGCGCCGTCCTTGCTCAGATGCAGGTCCAGTTCGATGACGTCGACGCCCTCACGTTCGGCCCGTACGAAGGAGCGCAGGGTGTTCTCCGGCTCCACACCCATCATTCCGCGGTGCCCGATGGTGAGAAAGGACAAGGCTGCCTCGCTTTAAGTCGGCTCGGTTGCTGTCGGCTCCGCGCACATGTCGGCCGCCGGCGCACTGCTGCCCGAAATGGCCCACAGCCTAATCCGCGCAACAGCGGCAGCCCGGTAGGGACAAGTGCCCTCTAGCCCGTACGAGTGCCCCCGTGCCGCGCCCTCTACGCACCGTCGGCCGGACCGGATGCCGCCATCCGCGCCAGATCCGCCAGCATCGCCTCGGCCAGCGCCAGTTCCGCGAGGTGCTGGCGCTCGCTCCAGGCCAGCGCGACGCGGGGGAACGCCCATTCCGGGACCTGTTCGGCGCGCCGCAGGGCGCCACGGACCTCGGCCAATGCGTCCCGGGTCCGCGCGAGGTGCTGCTCCACCAGGGCGTGCAGGGTCTCCGGGGCGGCGAGGTGGCCGAGCCAGAGGCGCAGCACCAGCGGGTGTTTGAGGACCGGCGGACCCGGGTCGTCGGTGCCGTCCGCCCAACCGGCGAGCGCGGCGCGCCCGGCGTCGGTGAGGGTGTAGCGGCGGGTGGGCCGGGGCTCCTCCGGTCCTGACCGCCGCGACGTGGCGAGCCCCAGCCGCTCCAGCCGGCGCAGCTCCGCGTAGATCTGGCTGATCGCCGGCGACCAGTAGAAGAACCGCAGCGAGGAGTCGGCCCACTTCTTCAGCTCGTAGCCGGTGCGCGCACCGCGGAAGGAGAGCAGTCCGAGCACCGCCCACGCGGTCGGCGGGAGGTCCGGCAGTCCCGCCCCTTCCAACATCTGACGATTAGTCATATAGCTGATTGAAATAGTGAGTTGGCCGCCGGACAAGCCAGGAGGCGCCATGCAGTTCTCGATCATCTTCGAGGCCCAGCTCGCCGATCCGACCGTCGGGCGCGAGCACCAGCTGTTCCACGACTGCGTCGAACAGGCCGTGCTCGCCGAGCAGATGGGCTTCGACCGGATCTGGGCCGTCGAGCACCACTCCCTGAAGTGGTACGCGCACATGAGCGCCCCGGAGGTCTTCCTGACCTGGGTCGCCGCCCGGACCCGCACCATCCGCGTCGGCCACGGCGTGGTCTGCATGCCGTTCGCCTTCAACCACCCGGCCCGGGTCGCCGAGCGCGCCGCCACCCTCGACCTGCTCTCCGGCGGTCGCCTCGACCTCGGCGCCGGCCGCGGCGGCACCGCACAGGAGACCTCGCTGTGCGGCGTCGACCGCGACCGCACGACCCAGGAGGTGGAGGAGGCGCTGCGCATCATCGGCCGTGCCTGGCAGGGCGAACAGCTCGCCTACCACGGGGAGTTGATCGACATCCCGCCGCACCCGATCCTGCCCCGGCCGCACCAGATGCCGCACCCGCCGCTCTTCCTCGCCTGTAGCCGCACCGAGACCCTCCGGCAGGCCGCCGAACTGGGCGTGGGCGCCCTCGTCATGGGCTTCGCCGGCCCGGAGGCGGTCGCCGAGTTGCGCACCGCGTACGACGCCGCCCGTGCCGCCCGCACCGACGACCGGCTGGTCTCCGGGCGGATCAACGACCACTTCGCGGTGCTCTGCCCGACCATCGTCCTGGCCGACCGCGAGCGGGCCCGCGCCGTCGGCCTGCGCGGCCAGCGCTTCTTCGCCCAGGCCATCGCGCACTGGTACGGCGGGGCGGGGATCCCCGACGAGGCCGTGGTGGACGGCGCGGACGAGGCCGCCGAACTGCGGCGGGCCGCCGAGACGGTCGTCGCCCACCTCCACGAGCAGCGCATCCCGGTCCGCCCGAACGCCACCGCGACGTTCCGGGCCGACCACGCCTACGGGACGGCCGAGGACGCCATCGCCTACGTGGAGCGGCTCCGGGTGGCCGGCGCCGACGAGGTGATGTGCCTGATCCAGATGGGCACCGTGCCGCAGGAAGCCTGTCTGGAGACCATCCGCCAATGGGGTGAAAAGGTCATTCCGCACTTCGCCGGGGACCGCGTCCGCCCGGCGCCCGTCACCCGCCCGGCCGGGCCGTGACTCCAGCGCCTACCCCGCCACCCTCCGGAGAAAACGCGGAATCCGGTGCCCTGCATGCCAGGAAGTGAGGTCCGAGCCTTACCTCACAGGAAAAACAGTCGTGACCACGGGGGGTAGGCAGAATAATTTTCACCGACCCCACTTGAATGGGCGATCCTTGGCTGGTTACGGTGTCCTCACAGGACGATCTACCGCCGGAGGGCAGTCATGACGGAAATTCTTTCGCCTGTGGGTGTCCGGGGTGGCACCCTGTCCGACGAGTCCGTGGTTGCGCACCCCGCCTGGCCCGTACTCAAGGACGCCATCGAGGCCATCCGCCCGTGGCAGGCCAAGGACGGCTCGATCGACCTCGCAGCGGACGGCGCACCGACCGCCGCGGCCGTCCGCCACGAGGTCGAGCGGGCGATGGCCGCCATCCGCGAACTCGCCCCGCTCCTTCCGCACAACGCCGCCTACCACCAGGCGCTCGCCGCCGACCTGCACCGCTGGGCCGACGACGGCTTCGGCGTCCCCGACTTCCTCGACTCGCTGCTCGCCTTCCAGCCCGCCCAGCAGCGGGCCGACGGCCTCCAGCACCTCGTCGTGTTCCCCATGTACACGCAGAACGGCAACCCGGACCGCAACTTCGAGGCCGTCGTCCTGCGCATGGTCTGGCCGGACTGGCTCGCCGACCTGGAGCGCACCCGCTACGACAACCCCCTCTTCTGCGGGATCACCTTCGAGGACTTCACCGCCGGCTACGACACCAACTCGGCCGTCCTCTTCCCCGAGACCATCGCGGTCCGCCAGGCCCCCGAGCGGTTCAGCTGGGGCGGCATCTTCTGCGACCGCGAGGCCGCCCGCTTCCGCCGGGTCAGCGAGGCCGCCGTGGACCTGCTCGGCGTCGAACTCCCCCCGGACGTCGAGGCCATGCTCGACGACCAGCAGCGCTGCCAGCAGGCGTTTGTCCTCTGGGACATGATCCACGACCGCACCCACAGCCACGGCGACCTGCCGTTCGACCCGTTCATGATCAAGCAGCGCCAGCCGTTCTGGATGTACGGCCTGGAGGAGCTGCGCTGCGACCTCACCGCCTTCAAGGAGGCCGTGAAGCTGGAGGCCGAGGGCTACCCGCAGGCCCGCGACGTACAGTTCGCGGTGATCTTCGACCGGATGTTCCGCTTCCCGGTCACCGGCGACCGGGTGCGCAATTATGACGGCCTCGGCGGCCAGCTGCTCTTCGCGTACCTCCACAAGCACGACGTCGTACGCTGGACGGACAACACACTGCACATCGACTGGGAGCGGGCGCCCAGGGTCACCAACCAGCTCTGCGGCGAGATCGAACAGCTCTACCGCGACGGCATCGACCGGCCGAAGCTGGTCCACTGGTTCGCCGCCTACGACCTCGTCTCGACCTACCTCGCCCCGCACCCGGGCTCGGTCTGGGCCAAGGGTCCGGACGCCCTCAACCTGGACCAGCCGCCGCGCAAACTCGTGGACGACGTGCTTCCCGACGAGTTCCCGCTGAGCATGTTCTACGAGGCGCTCGCCAAGAAGCTGCGTACCGTGATCGCCTCGACCAAGGGCATCACCGCCCACAGCGACGTGCCGGCGGCGGCGTGAGAAGCGTGCGGACCGACCAGGAACAGAACGGACAGCAGAGCGTGCGGACCGACCGGAACACCCGGCCAATGGCCGTCCAGGGGCAGGACGAGGAGGCGACGGAGATGGTTACTTCGACGGGCGGCCAGGGGCCGCTGGACGGTGCGGTCATCGCGGTGGCCGGCGCGGCCGGCCCGGCAGGCCGAGCCACCCTGATGCGACTGGCCGAGGCTGGCGCGGTCGTGGTCGGCTCCGACTCCAACGCCGAGCGGCTGGCGGAGGCCGTCGACGCGGCCCGCTACGCCCACGGCGGCGCCACCGTCATCGGAGAGACCGTCGACCTCCTCGACCTCGACCAGACCCGCGAATGGGCCGCCCGTACGGAGAAGGAATTCGGCCGGGTCGACGGCGTCGTCCACCTCGTCGGAGGCTGGCGCGGCTGCTCCACGTTCACCGAGACCGACCTGGGCGACTGGGACACCCTGCACAAACTCCTGGTCCGCACCGTCCAGCACACCTCCCTCGCCTTCTACGACGCCCTCGAACGCAGCGGCAACGGCCGCTACGTCCTGATCAGCGCGGCCGGCGCGAGCAATCCCACCGCGGGCAACGCCGCCTACGCCGCGTCCAAGGCGGCCGCCGAAGCGTGGACCCTCGCCATGGGGGACGGCTTCCGCAAGTCGGGGGGCGAGGAAGGGCCACGCGCCGCAGCTGCCATCCTGATCGTGAAGGCGCTCGTCAACGACCAGATGCGCGCCGAGCGACCGAACGCAAAGTTCGCGGGCTTCACCGACGTCACGGAGCTGGCCGAGGCCATCGCCGGAGTCTGGAACCGGCCCGCCCAGGAAGTGAATGGACAGCGTCTGTGGCTGACCCCCACGCCGTGAACCGGGCGAAGACCGACGCCCGGCAGCACCACGACCCGCAGATCCGCGGCTTCGCCAGCGACAACTACGCCGGTGCACACCCCGAAGTGCTCGCCGCGCTCGCCCTCGCCAACGGCGGCCACCAGGTCGCCTACGGCGAGGACGACTACACCGAGCACCTCCAGCGCGTCTTCCGCAGCCACTTCGGGCAGCGCGCCCAGGCATTCCCGGTGTTCAACGGCACCGGCGCCAACGTCGTCGCGCTCCAGGCCGTCACCGACCGCTGGGGCGCGGTGATCACCGCCGAATCCGCACACATCAACGTCGACGAATGCGGCGCCCCCGAGCGGATCGGTGGCCTCAAACTCCTCACCGTCCCCACCCCGGACGGCAAACTCACCCCCGAACTCATCGACCGCGAGGCGTACGGCTGGGACGACGAGCACCGGGCCATGCCGCAGGTCGTCTCGATCACCCAGAGCACCGAACTCGGCACCGTCTACACCCCGGACGAGGTCCGCGCCATCTGCGACCACGCCCACGAACGCAACATGCTGGTGCACCTCGACGGCTCCCGCATAGCCAACGCCGCCGCCACCCTCGACGTCCCCATGCGCGCCTTCACCAACGCCGTGGGCGTCGACATCCTCTCGTACGGCGGCACCAAGAACGGCGCGGTCTTCGGCGAGGCCGTGGTCGTCCTCAACCCCGACGCGGTCGGCGCCATGAAGCACCTGCGCAAGCTCTCCATGCAGCTGGCGTCCAAAATGCGCTTCGTCTCCGTCCAACTGGAGGCGCTCCTGGCCAAGGACCTCTGGCTCCGCAACGCCCGCCACGCCAACGCCATGGCTCAACGCCTGGCCACCGGCGTCCGTGAGATCCCCGGCATCGAGATCCTCTACCCCGTCCAGTCCAACGGCGTCTTCGCCCGCCTCCCGCACGACGTCACCGAACGCCTCCAGAAGCGGTTCCGCTTCTACTTCTGGGACGAGCGCGCCGGCGTGGTCCGCTGGATGTGCGCCTTCGACACGACCGAGGACGACATCGACGGCTTCCTGACCGCGATCCGCGAGGAGATGGGGCGCTAACCGGTCCGCTGCGCTTGGCTGGGCTTCCCACGTTGTCGGCCGTCCCGCCGTGGGGGTTGCTGTTTTTGCGCCTGGCGGCGCGGGCGGGGCCGCTGCGCGGGGCTGTTGGGTGCGGTGTCGGGGCGGAGGGGTCGGTGTGCAGGACTGCTGCGCTTTACGTCC
>NZ_JBHVQS010000047.1:0-67710 GCF_042886435.1 Streptomyces sp. NPDC058000 | reverse complement strand
CCCGGGGCCCCGCGCTCCCGCGGCCCGCCGCCCCCCGAGAGGGGTCGGGGTCACCCTCGCCCGTACTGCGGTGCTGCCGCCGCAGGACAGGACCGGCGGCAGCGGCAGGAGTCCGTCAGCCGTTGAGGATCTCGCGGGCCAGCAGCGCGGTCTCGGACGGGGTCTTGCCGACCTTCACGCCCGCGGCCTCCAGGGCCTCCTTCTTCGCCTGGGCGGTGCCGGACGAACCGGACACGATGGCGCCGGCGTGGCCCATCGTCTTGCCCTCGGGCGCGGTGAAGCCCGCCACGTAGCCGACGACCGGCTTGGTGACGTTGGCCTTGATGTAGTCGGCCGCCCGCTCCTCGGCGTCGCCGCCGATCTCACCGATCATCACGATCAGGTCGGTGTCGGGGTCGTCCTGGAACGCCTCCAGGGCGTCGATGTGCGTGGTGCCGATGACCGGGTCGCCACCGATGCCGACGGCGGACGAGAAGCCGATGTCCCGCAGCTCGTACATCATCTGGTAGGTCAGCGTGCCGGACTTCGACACCAGGCCGATGCGGCCGGGCTTGGTGATGTCGCCCGGGATGATGCCGGCGTTGGACTGACCGGGGGTGATCAGGCCGGGGCAGTTCGGGCCGATGATCCGGGTCTTGTTGCCCTTGGCCTTGGCGTACGCCCAGAAGGCGGCGGAGTCGTGCACCGCGATGCCCTCGGTGATGACGACGGCCAGCGGGATCTCGGCGTCGATGGCCTCGACGACGGCGGCCTTGGCGAAGGCCGGCGGGACGAAGAGGACGGAGACGTTGGCGCCCGTCTTCTCCATCGCTTCCTTGACGGAGCCGAAGACCGGGACCTCGGTGCCGTCGAAGTCGACGCTGGTGCCGGCCTTGCGCGGGTTGACACCGCCGACGATGTTGGTGCCGTCACCGAGCATGAGCTTGGTGTGCTTCATGCCGGTAGCGCCGGTCATCCCCTGGACGATGACCTTGCTGTCCTTGGTGAGGAAGATAGCCATGGTTGTTGGAGTCCTCGTCCCTTACTTGGCCGCGGCCAGCTCGGCGGCCTTGTCGGCCGCACCGTCCATCGTGTCCACGCGCTGCACCAGCGGGTGGTTGGCGTCCGAGAGGATCTTGCGACCCAGCTCCGCGTTGTTGCCGTCGAGGCGGACGACCAGCGGCTTGCTGACGTTCTCGCCCTTGGACTTCAGCAGCTCCAGGGCCTGCACGATGCCGTTGGCGACCTCGTCGCACGCGGTGATGCCGCCGAAGACGTTGACGAACACGGACTTCACGTCCGGGTCGCCGAGGATGATCTCCAGGCCGTTCGCCATGACCTCGGCGGAGGCGCCGCCGCCGATGTCGAGGAAGTTGGCGGGCTTGACGCCGCCGTGGTTCTCACCGGCGTAGGCGACGACGTCCAGGGTGCTCATGACGAGACCCGCGCCGTTGCCGATGATGCCGACCTGGCCGTCGAGCTTGACGTAGTTCAGGCCCTTGGCCTTGGCCGCGGCTTCGAGCGGGTTAGCCGCGTCCTTGTCCTCCAGCGCGTCGTGCTCCGGCTGGCGGAACTCGGCGTTGGCGTCCAGGGAGACCTTGCCGTCGAGGGCGAGGACGTCGCCGGAGGCGACCTTGGCCAGCGGGTTGACCTCGACCAGGAGGGCGTCCTCCTTGACGAAGGTCTGCCACAGGGTGACCAGCACCTCGGCGACCTGCTCGGCGACCTCGGCCGGGAACTTCGCCTGGGCGACGATCTCGCGGGCCTTCTCGATGGAGACGCCCTCGTTGGCGTCGACCGGGACCTTGGCGAGCTCGTCGGGGCGGGTGGCCGCGACTTCCTCGATGTCCATGCCGCCGGCCACGGAGGCCATGGCCAGGAAGGTGCGGTTGGTGCGGTCGAGGAGGTACGAAACGTAGTACTCCTCGACGATCTCCGGAGCGGTCTCGGCGATCATCACCTTGTGGACCGTGTGGCCCTTGATGTCCATGCCGAGGATGTCCGTCGCGCGGGCGACGGCCTCGTCCGGCGTGGCGGCGAGCTTCACGCCACCGGCCTTGCCACGGCCACCGACCTTCACCTGCGCCTTGACGACCGACTTGCCGCCAAGGCGCTCGGTCGCCGCGCGGGCCGCCTCAGGCGTGTCGATGACTTCACCGGCCAGCACCGGTACACCGTGCTTGGCGAAGAGGTCCCTCGCCTGGTACTCGAACAGGTCCACGCGCGTCCGTCCCTTGTCTTCTCAGAATCGCCGTAGTGATCGCGGTTCGTTCGTCTGCGATGGGCGTGCCGCGAAGGGCAACGTGACGGCGCTGTCACTGGGGAGGCGTATACACGGTGTCCGGATACGCGGCATGTCCGTCTCGCAGGGTATCGCCGCTGGACATGCGTCCCTAAATCACAGATCACACTCCGGCGGTGATTACGGTCACAGATCTTTTGGCCAACGTACTTCGCCACCCCCTTTCCACAGGTCTGCCTCGGCGCGCCGGAGGCATTTCGCAGGGCCGACCGGGTACGGGGGCGGCCGTGCCGTCATCCGCCGTGCACTCCGTCGCGGTGCGCCGTTCGGGCGCCGGTCCCGATGACCCCCGTGCGCCCGGGTGGCCCCGGCCCTTCCGGTTCCGGTTGCGGGGAGGTGGGAATCCGTTTGGGAAGAACGTGCGACGCGCCCACACAAGACCTCCGCAGGGGGTGTCCGGAAAGCTCCTTGACCCCTCAACTCCCCCCAGAACACACTGCGTTGAGCACTTACGCATCAGGAGTCACAAGCCGGAGTCGTACATGTCCGGGCTTGATCCCGTGCAGGTCGGACCGCAGATCACGGACCGCCTCGCACCGGATGCAGACGGGGGAACTTGATGGGTAGTGGGGGGATGCACGACCACGATCGGCACGGGGTGCGGTCGCGGGTTCTTCCGCACCCGCCGTCCCTCCCCCTTCTTCCCGCCCATCCCTCCCGGTTTTCTCGATTTCTTGGTGTCCTCACACTCGGTGCCTGAAGGGATTGGAGGGGGAATGCCGACACATACGACCTATCCCGGCGTCTATGTCGAAGAGCTTCCCAGCAGCATCCGCAGCATCACCACCGTGACGACTTCCGTGACCGCGTTCGTCGGTCACACCCGGCGCGGTCCACTCAACCAGCCGGTCCGGATCACCAGCTTCGCCGATTTCGAACGCCGCTTCGGCGGCCTGACCTCGCGCAGCCCGGTCGCCTACGCCGTCCACCAGTTCTTCGGCAACGGCGGCGCCGACGCGGTGATCGTCCGGGTCGCCAAGGCCGGCACCGGCAAGGAGGCCCAGGTCACCCTGGAGTCCACCGAGGGCCGCAGCCAGTGCCCGGTCCTGGAGGTGCACGCCAAGGAGCCGGGCATCTGGGGCGACGGCCTACGGGTCGCCGTGGACCATGACACCCCGTGCCCGGAGGCGACCTTCAACCTCCAGGTCCTCGACGCCCACGGCACGGCCCGCGAGTCCTTCACCGGCCTGTCCATGAACCCCGGCGACGGCCGGTTCGTCGAGACGATCGTCAACGCCGGCTCGACGCTCATCCGGGTCGCCGCGGTGGGCGAGGGCCGCCCGGACCCGTCCGGCACCGTCTCCAAGCCGTTCCACCACGAACTCCCGGATCTGAACGTGGAGTTGACGGTGAAGATCGGCGAGGTGGAGCGGGAGTTCACCCTCTACGACCCGGACTGCGACGGCGAGCCGCCGTGCGACGTCACCGAGCTGGCGCTGCTGCTGGAGCACAAGCTGCGGGCCCTGCCGGACGCCCCCGGCAAGCACGCCTTCGCCGGTGCGCAGGTGATCGCCTTCGGGCGCCGCGTCCAGGTCGTGGCCGGCTCCGCCGACCCCGGTGACGTGGTCCGCTTCGTCGGCGAGTGCGCCAACGACCTGGGGCTGGAGGCATCGGTCAACCCACCGGTCTTCCCGCTGTGCGGCGGCGAGGACGGCGAGCCGCCGGGACCGCGCGACCTCATCGGCAGCGAGGCCCGCAAGAGCGGCCTCCAGGCGCTGCGCGACATCCCCGACGTCAATCTGCTCGCCCTGCCCGAGCTGGCCTCGTACGCGTCCACCGACGATATGGTCACGGTGATCTCGGCGGCCCAGCGGCTGTGCGAGGAGCGGCGGATGTTCCTGCTCGTCGACGCGCCCGCGGCCTGGGGCAGCGTGGACGCCGCCCGGGCCGGGATCGGCGCCTTCGACGCGGTCCGCGGCAACCACGCCGCCCTGTACTACCCGCACCTGCAACTCACCGACCCGCTCACCGGCCGGCTGCGCTCCTTCCCGCCGTCCGGCGCGCTGGCCGGCGTGATCGCCCGCACCGACGGCGAGCGCGGAGTGTGGAAGGCCCCGGCGGGCACCGAGGCGCGGCTGGCCGGCGTGCACGGGCTGACCGTCAAGCTCACCGACCGCGAGAACGGCCTACTGAACCCGCTCGGCATCAACTGCCTGCGGGCCTTCCCGATGGTCGGCCCGCTGGTGTGGGGCGCCCGCACGCTCCAGGGCTCGGACGCCCTGGACAGCGAGTGGAAGTACGTCCCGGTGCGGCGGCTGGCCCTGCACGTCGAGGAGAGCCTGCTGCGCGGCCTCCAGTGGGTGGTCTTCGAGCCCAACAACGAGCAGCTGTGGCAGCAGATCAGGCTCAACGCCTCGGCGTACCTGCACACGCTCTTCGAGAAGGGCGCCTTCAAGGGCGGCACCCCTCGGCAGGCGTACTTCGTCAAGTGCGACAAGGACACCACGACCGAGGCGGACATCGAGAACGGGATCGTGAACGTCGTGGTCGGCATCGCGCCCGTCAAACCGGCCGAGTTCGTGATCGTCAAGATCCAGCAGCTGGCCGGCCAGTTCGACCTCTAGGGCGCGGGGCGCCGGGGCCGGTGGAAGGGCCGGCCCCCGTGCGCCCCACGACGCCGACGTACAGGAATCCGACGTGAAGGAATCCGATGGCTGAGTTCAAGATCAACGCCCATCGCTTCGACCCGTACAAGAACTTCAAGTTCCTGGTCCTGTGGGACGGCCGGACGGTCGCGGGGGTCAGCAAGATCAGTCCGCTCAAGCGCACCACCGAGGTCGTCAAGCACCGCAACGGCGGCGACCCCAGCTCCCCGCGCAAGTCCCCGGGCCGCTCCGAGTTCGAGGGCATCACCCTGGAGCGCGGGGTCACCCACGACCCGGAGTTCGACCGCTGGGCCAACAAGGTCTGGCAGGTCGGCGCCGGCCTCGGCTCGGAGGTCTCGCTCGCCGACTTCCGCAAGGACATCATCATCCAGGTCCTCAACGAGGCCGGCCAGGTCGCCGTCTCGCACAAGATCTACCGGTCCTGGCCCAGCGAGTACCAGGTCCTGGGCGAGATGGACGCCAACGCCAACGCGGTGGCCATCCAGAGCCTCAAGCTCGAATGCGAGGGCTGGGAACGCGACTACGAGGTCCCCGAACCCGAGGAGCCCTCGTTCACCCACCCGGCCTGAGCAGCGGCGACGGGGTAACGCATGACGGTCACCGGGCCGGCGGAACTGCTGGCCACCTGGGAGGCCGGGCTGGCCGAGCAGGGCGCCGCCCGGGCCCTTCTGCTGCACCGGGCGGCCCGTCCCGGAGCGGCTCCCGACACCCTGCTGGCGGTGCCGCTCGGGGAGCGGGCGGCCGACCTCTTCGCCCTGCGCCGGGCACTGTTCGGCAACCGGCTGGAGGTCACGCTCGCCTGCACGGTGCCGGCGTGCGGCGCGGCGATGGAGTTCGAGCTGGACGCCGGGGAGTTCGCGGCCACCCGCCCGCGGCCACCCGAGGGCGGACTGCGGGTGGCGGAGGGCGAGTGGACGCTGCGGTTCCGACTGCCCGCCCCCGCGGACCTGGTTGCCGTGGCCGCCGCCCGACCACCGGACGGCGCGGACGCCCGGCGGCTGCTCGCGGCACGCTGCGCGCTCGCCGCCCAGCGGGCCGGCCGGGAGGCCACCGCCGAGGAGGTCGCCCAGCTGCCCGATCCGGTGCTCAAGCGCTTCGCCGAGGCCGCCGAGACGGCCGACCCCGGCGCGGAACTGACGCTGGAGATCGCCTGTCCGGAGTGCGGCGCGGCCACCCCGGCGGAGCTGGACATCGCCGCGTACCTGTGGACCGAACTGGACGCCTGGGCCCGGGACCTCCTCCTCGACGTCCATCTGCTCGCCTCGGCCTACGGCTGGAGCGAGCCCGAGATCCTGGCGCTCAGCCCGCTGCGGCGCCGCTACTACCTGGAGCTGTGCGCGGATGCCTGAGATGCCCGAGCGGACGCCCACCGCGTCCGGCGACTACCTCGGCCGGCTGCTGGCGCGGCACGCCCCCGCGCCGCCCGCCGATCCCTTCGGCGCGCCCGACGGCAGCGACGCCCCGGCGCGACGCACCCTCGTCCGGCCGCGGCTGCCGGGCCCGTTCGAGCGGGTGGAGGCGGTGCGCGGGCCGGCCGTCGACGATCCGGACGACGACGGGTCGTCGTCCCCGCGGGCGTCCGGATGGCCCGCCCCGGCACCGTTCGCCGGTGCACCGCCGCGCGCCGAACGGCGGACGGAGATCCGTACCCGGCACGAACGGGAGACGGTGATCCGCACCGCGGCGGCGCCCGAGGCCGAGCGCGGGGCGGCCGACCCGTGGCCGGGGCCGGCCACCGCACCGCTGCTGCGGCCCGCGGCGACGGCCGTGCCCGGGGCCCGGGTCGCCGCCGGCGACGGCGTAGCGCCGCGAGGGCGGTCGGGGGCGCACGGCACGGAGGGGGCGGCGGACCGGGGGGCTTCGCTGTGGGGCGCGGAGGCGGCCGGCCCGGCACCCGCCGGCGCCCTGCGGCCGCGGGCCGATGCCGGGCCGGCGCCCCGTGGCCCCGCACCGGGCCGCGCCGCGACCGCGACCGGTCGGCGGGGACCGCGCGGCCCCGCCGAGCGGGTGGTGCACGTACAGATCGGCCGACTTGAGGTCAGTGCGACCGGCGCGGCCGGCAGCGAACGGCCCGCGGCGGGCACCCGCCCGGCCCGCCCCGAGCGGCGCGCGCCCGCGCTGAACCTCTCGGACTATCTGGCTTCCCAGCAACGGACTTCAGGGGGACGGTCCACATGAGCAACGCACTCGCCCTCGCGACGGTCACCCAGGCCCTTGCGCTGCTGATCGAGCACAATCTCCACCCCGAGATCGACATGGCCGTCTCGGTGGAGACCCGCAAACCGCCCGCCGATCCGCCGACCGACCCGACGATCACCGTCTTCCTGTACCAGGTCACCCACAACCCCTCGATGCGCAACAACGACCTGGTCACCCGCGCCTCCGACGGCACCCTGCTCAAACGCCCCGCCGCGGCGATCGACCTGCAGTTCCTGATCAGCGCCTACGGGGAGGAGCAGGAGCTGGTCGGGCAGCGGCTGATCGGCAGCGTGGTGCGGACGCTGCACGAAATCCCGGTCCTACCACGGGAGTTGATCGAGGAGGCGGCGGAGCGCCCCTATCTGGCGGGGAGCGATCTCGCCGAGTCGTTGCAGAAGGTCCGCTTCGCGCCGACCCAGATGGACGTGGACGAGACCTCCAAGCTCTGGGGCATGCTCAACAACACGCCCTACTCGCTGTCGGTGGCCTACCAGGCGTCGCTGGTGCTGCTCGACGGCCACCAGAAGCCGGCCCCGGCCCGCCCGGTGCGGCGACCGGAGGTGACGGTGGTGCCGGAGGTGCCGCCGGAGGTGCCATTGGGGGGCTCGGGGGGATCCTCCGGTGCGGCTGTGACGGGCGGGGCGCCCGCGGCGGGCGTCGCCGCGACGGGATCGATACCGGCAGCGGCATCCGCAGTGGCATCCGCATCGGCATCGGACGCGGCACCGGACGCGGCACCGGACGAGGTGTCCGATCAGGCGGCCTCCGCCTCGGAGACGTCTGCACCGGCGACCTCCGTCCCGGCGAAACGGGCCGCGAAGAGGGCGGCGGGCGGCGCCCCGGCGACGACCAAGTCCGCTGCCGAGCGCGGGAGTTCGGGCGGCGGCCGCGCGGGGGGCCGGCCGCGCGCCCGCACCCGTAAGGCGACCGGCGACGGCACCCGGGACGCGGCCCGCACCGACGACCCGGGCCGGGCCGACGACGGCGGGGAGGGCTGAGGCGCGGTGCGGGGAACGGGGGCGGAGGAGGAGATGGCGGGCACCGGCGGGTACGGCCCCGGGGCGGCGGCGCACGGCGACGCGGACAGGGAAACGGGCGGGGAAGCGCTGGCCGCCGCCGTCCGGGGCGTGCTCGCGCGCCTGGACGCGCATGCCGCCCACGCCCACGGGAACGCCCCGACGGGCGAGCCCGAGGACGAACAGCAGGACGGGAACGGCAACGGGGACGGCAAGGGGAACGGGAAGAGCCAGGGGACCAGGAACGGCGACGAGGGCCCGGGTGCGGGCGGGAGCGGCCGGCGCGCCGGCGCCCCCCGAGCGCTCGTCACCGGCGCCCCCTCCCCCCAGGCCCTCGACACCCTCACCGCCTGCTTCGGGCTGACGCCCTTCGAGCGGGAGGTCGTACTGCTCACCGCGGCCGCCGAGCTGGACCCGACCACCGCTGTCCGCTGCGCCGCCGCCTGCGGCGATCCGACCCGCCCGTACCCCACGTTCTCGCTCGCCCTGGCGGCGCTCGACGAACCCCACTGGAGCGCCCTGACCCCGGTCGCCCCGCTGCGCCGCTGGCGGCTGGTCGAGGTGGCGGACGAGACCGGGTTGACCACCGGCCGGTTACGCCTCGACGAGCGGATCCTGCACTTCCTGGCCGGCGCGCCCTACCTGGACGCCCGGCTGCACGGCCAACTCCGCCGCACCGGCGCGCCGGAGACCCTGCCGCCCGGGTACGAGGCGGCCGCCCTGCGGGTGGCGGCGGGCTGGGCGGGCGCCGGCCCGGACGCCCCGCTACGCGTCGAACTGGTCGGCGGCGACCTGCGGACCCGCGGGGAGATCGCGGCCACCGCGGCCCGCCGTTCGGGGCTCGGCCTGTACTCGATGGCCGCCGCGGACCTTCCGACCGACCCCGCCGAACGGGACCGGCTGGCCCGGCTCTGGCAGCGGGAGGCGATCCTGCTGCCGGCCGCGCTGCTGGTCGAGGTCGGCGAGTTGGACCGCGAGCAGTACGCCGCCACGGACGCCTTCATCGCGGGTGCCGCCGTCCCGCTGGTCGTCTCCAGCCAGGACCCGCGGCAGACCGGCCAGCCGCGCGGCGAGCGGGTCACCGTGCCGAAGCTCTCCGACGAGGAGCAGCTGGGACTCTGGGCGGACGCCTTCACCGACCTCCCCGAGGTGACGGATCGTCACATCGCTTCCCTGGTCGCCCAGTTCCAGCTCCCGCCGCACGTCGTCCGCGCGGCCGCCGCCACCGTGCGCCGCGACCTGCCGG
This sequence comes from Streptomyces sp. NPDC058000, assembly GCF_042886435.1. Lineage (NCBI taxonomy): Bacteria > Bacillati > Actinomycetota > Actinomycetes > Kitasatosporales > Streptomycetaceae > Streptomyces > Streptomyces sp. NPDC058000. Next base: position 58,362 of record NZ_JBHVQS010000047.1, on the reverse strand, counting down.
CCTCCGACACCCTCGACGCCGCCGAGCTGGCCTGGCAGGCCGGCCTCACCGAGGCGCGGATGGGCCTGGACGAGCTGGGCCGCCGGATCGAACCGCGGGCCGGCTGGGACGATCTGGTGCTCGCCGACCGCCAGTTGCGCATCCTCCAGGAGGTCGTCGCGCACGTACGCCAGCGCGCCACCGTCTACCAGGACTGGGGCTTCGCGAAGTCGCTGCGCAGCGGTCTGGGCGTCACCGCGCTCTTCGCGGGCGGTTCCGGCACCGGCAAGACGCTGGCCGCCGAGGTGATGGCCAAGGAACTGGGCCTGGACCTCTTCGTCATCGACCTCTCCCAGGTCGTCAGCAAATACATCGGCGAGACGGAGAAGAACCTCAGCCGGGTCTTCGACGCGGCCGAGCGCGGCGGGGCGCTGCTCCTCTTCGACGAGGCGGACGCGCTGTTCGGCAAGCGCAGCGAGGTCAAGGACAGCCACGACCGCTACGCCAACCTGGAGGTCAGCTACCTGCTGATGCGGATGGAGGCGTACCGCGGCCTGGCCGTCCTCACCACCAACATGAAGAAGGCCCTGGACTCGGCCTTCATGCGGCGGATCCGCTTCGTGGTCGACTTCCCGTTTCCCACCGAACGGGAGCGGGCGGAGATCTGGCGCCGGGTGCTGCCGGCGCAGGTCCCGACGAAGGGCATCGACCCGGCGCTGCTGGCCCAACTCACCGTCGCCGGCGGCTCGATCCGCAACATCGCGCTCTCCGGCGCCTTCCTCGCCGCGGAGGAGGGCGACCGCCTCCAGATGCGCCACATGCTGGCCGCGGCCCGCACCGAGTACCTGAAGTTGGAACGTTCTCTGGCGCCGTCGGAGGTCCACGGATGGGTCTGAAGCACGAGATCGGCAGGAACGTCGCGCGGGCGGCCGGAAGCGGTCCGGGGTTCGGGGCCGGTACGGGGCACGGGGCCGGTACGGGTTCCGGTCCCGGTGCCGATTCACCGGCGACGGCGACGGCGCCGTCGGCATCGCCATCGGCATCGGCATCGCCATCGGCATCGCCGTCATCGGGAGCGGCAGCGCCGGCGCCGGCGCCGGCGTCCGAAGGGCCGCAGTCCGGCCGTTCCGCCGGCACGTTCCGGATCGAGATCGGTGAGCTGGTGCTGGACGGCTTCGATGCCCGGGTCGATCCGAGCCGGGTATCGGCCGCCTTCCAGGCCGAGTTGAGCCGTCTCGTACGCGAGCGGGGCGTGCCGCTGGCGGCGGACGGTGGCGGTGCGGACATCGCGCTCGACGGGCTCGCCGGCCTGCCGCCGCTGCCGGCCACCACCCATCCCGTACGGCTGGGTGAGGCACTGGCCCGTGCGGTGCACGCGGGCCTCGCCGGACGGGGGGAGGCGCGATGAGCGGCTCGGCCCGGTCGGCCGCCCAGGACGGCCAGTCCGCCCGCGACGAACGGCGTCGCAAGCGCAAGGAGCGGTCCGCCAGGTCCGCCGCCCCCGAGCCCAAGCGCATCGTCAGCGGCGCCGGCCAGCCCCTCGACCTGAGCGTCCGCCGTGAGCTGGAGGAACAGCTCGGCCACGACTTCAGCCAGGTCCGCCTGCACACCGACCGCGACTCCGGGCAGCTCGCCGAGCTGATGGGCGCCGACGCGTTCGCCGTCGGCCAGGACATCTTCTTCCGCGCGGGCACCTACCGCCCCGGCACGGCCGACGGCCGGCGCCTCCTCGCCCACGAACTCCTGCACACCGTCCAGAACCCGCACGGCCTGGGCGCGTTGCGCGCCGGCCGCGACCTGGGCGCGGTCAGCCTGCCGCAGGAGACCGTCGAGCGGGAGGCGGAGTCGGCGGCGCAGGAGTCCGTCCGGTCCGCCATGCTCGGCGCCGTACGGGCGGCCGAGCCGGCGGCCGAGATCGAACCGGGCCAGGCCACCCCGGGCTGGCTGCGCTACGCCACGGTGGACGCCGACCGCCGCCGCATGGAGCTGATCGACCCGGCGACGTTGGTGGACCGGCTGGCCAACGGGGTGCTGCGGTCGTTGCGGGGGGATCCGGAGGACCGGTCCAAGCGCGCCCGGATGCAACTGGCACAGCTGCCCGACGAGTTGCAGGACGCGGTGCTGGAGCGGCTGGAGCGGCGGCTGCTCAGCTCGGAGCACGAGCGGGTGCTCGACCTCGTTGCGGAGATCGAGGCCGACGAGGAGCTGGAGCGCGGTTCGCTCGATGCGCCGGTGGTCGAGACGGACCCCGCCGAGGAGCTGCGGTCCACGCGCGAGAGCGCGTGGCAGGAGGCGGCCGAACAGCGGGAGCAGGAGGAGAAGCCGGGCCTGGCGCCCGGGCCGGAGAAGGACGAGGACGAGGCGGCGGGCGCCACCGGGAGCACCCCGCGGAACGGTGGGACCCGGGAGGACGGCACCACTCCGCAGGGCGGCGGCGCACCGGGCGGGCCCGTCACGGAGGGCGGGAACGCGGGGCCGGAGCAGCGTGTGGTTGGCGGGGGCTCGTCCCCGGGGGCCGCTGCCGGGGCGCCGGGTGCCGCGCCCGCACAGCAGGCGCCGCAGTCCGCGGCCGCGGCACCGGGCGGTCAGCCGGCGGACCGGGCGACGGCCGGCGGTGGGCAGTCCACCGACGGGAAGTCCCCCGACGGACAGTCCTCCAACGGACAGTCCTCCAACGGTGGGCAGCAGGCCGGGGGCGCGAAGGACGCCGGGGCCGACGGCAAGGAGGGCACCGAGCGCGAGGGCACCCCGGTGGCCAGCAAGGAGGAGTCCGCGGCCAAGAACCGTCCCGGCGCCGTCGACGCGCTGGTGGCGGGGAAGCAGCTGAACCCGGCGGACAAGCGGGGGCAGGCGAAGCCCTCGGGTTCGCCGTCGACGGCGGGGGCCGGGGCGCAGCAGCCCGGCGCGGTGAGCACGCTCGACGGGGTCCGCACCCAGGACCTCGACGGCCCGGAGCCGCAGGCCGACGAGGACCCGTTCGGCGCGGGCAGCGAGTCCGAGGTGGACGTCGGGGGCGGGGAGCCGAGCGCCTGGGACGTCACGCTTCAGCCGGACGACTACCTCCCGGCCCAGGACCTGGACGTATCCGCCGTACCGACCGCGGACCAGCTGGACCCGTCCTCGTCCGGCAGCCCGGCGGCCCCGTCGTTCCCGGCTCCGCCGGTGACCAGGGCCGACAAGGTGCAGGCGGAGCGGGCCGCCGAGGACACGGAGGACGCGGCGTCGGACGCCGGGCCCGAGGAGGACGTCGACGACGGGCCGGCCGGTGCGGAGGCCACCACCGAGGCGGACGGGGCGGGGCCGGACGACGGGCTCGCCCCGGACCGGGCCGCCGAGGCGCGGACGGCGCCGGGTACCGCGTCGAAGGATCCGAAGGGCGGCGCCGACCCGAAGGCCGGTCCGGTGGCCGCGCAGGTGGCGGTGCAGGAGGCGCCGGGCCGGCCGGAGGGCGGCGGCGAGGCCCAGGAGCAGGCGGCCAAGGAGGAGAAGGGCACGCCGGCCGCGGGCGACGCGTCGGGGGCCGGGCAGGAGAAGGGCTCCCCGCAGGCGGCGGGCGGTGGGCCGGCGGCGGCCGGGTCCGCGGGCGGCGGCGAGCAGCAGAAGGCCGGGGCGGCACCGGCGGACAAGGGCGCCCCGGCGGGCGGCGCCCAGATGTCGTCGCCGGGGCGGGACAGCCATGTCTCCGGCGGGTCCAACGCGGACACCTCCGGTGGGGCGAGCGCGGACGCGGCCGCCGGGGCGCGGCGCGAGCCGTCGGGCGGGGGGACCGGGTCCCGTACGGAGCAGCCCGCGGCCCGTACGGAGGCGCCGGCGCAGAAGGGGGCCCCGGCGGGCGCGGAGCAGGGCGCGGGCGGTGCTCCGCAGTCGGCCAAGGCGGCCCCCGAGGCTCCGGCGGCCGACGCGTCGGCGGGCGCGTCGGCGCCGGCCGCCAAGGAGGAGCGGGCACCCGAGGCCGCGGCCCGGCCGGCGCCGGCCGCCACGGGCGCGGGCGGAGGCGGCGGGGGCGGCGGCAGTGCGGCCGTGCCCGTCAAGAAGGCCAAGAAGGACTCCGGGCCGGCGCCGAACCTGTCGAACGTCTCCCCCGAGGCGGGCCTGTCGACCGCGTCGAAACTCAAGCCGCACAAGGCACTTGAGGCCATGGGCGGGGTGGGCGGTGCGGTGGACCGCACGGTCGGCGACGAGCACAAGGCGCTGTCCGCGGCGCCGCCCTCGATGCAGCGTCCGGCCGGTGCGCCGCAGACCCTCCAGGGCCAGCCGAAGACCGACGCCCCGGCGCAGTACGACCAGAATCCGGCGCAGAAGAGCGACGCGCCCAACGCCGACAAGGCCGAGGTCACCGGCGCCAAGGAGCCCGAGGGCCAGATCGAGGCGGAGAAGGCCGAGGAGCCCGGCGGCTGGCAGACCTTCAAGATGGCCCTGGGCTTCGGCATCGGGTGGGTGGCCGAGGAGCTCGGCTTCAAGGTGGACAAGCAGGAGCTGGCCGCCAAGTTCGCCGGGCTGCCGACGAAGGACGAGGCGCTGAAGAAGGCCCAGGCGGGCAATGCGCCGGGCGTGCAGATGCAGGGCGCCGCCGGGGACAAGGCCGACGAGCAGGGCGGCGCCGTCGACGCCAAGGGCCAGGACACCGTCGCGACCGGCCGGGACGACGCGGGCCGGCCGATGGGCGAGGACCAGGTCTACCCGGACGCCCCCAAGGAGCAGATGGCCGCCAAGGTGCCCGGTGCCCAGGGCGGGAAGGGCGGCGGGCCGCAGGGGGCGGCGGACACCGGGGCGGTACCGCCCGACGCGGCTTCGGAGGTGGCGGAGCACGAGCGGGGGCCGCAGTTCCAGGCCGCGTTCGGCGACGGCCAGAAGAGCATGTCCAAGGGCCGCGAGAAGAAGGACCAGGACTTCCGCGACTCCCAGGAGAAGCACAAGAAGCAGGTCGACGCCGAGATCGACGGCAACACCAAGAGCCAGACCGAAGAGCGCCACAAGGCGATGGGCGAGGTCACCGACCACCGCTCCGACTGGCGCAAAGAACAAGACACGGAGCTGAAGAAGCTCGGCGACAAGAAGTCCGACCGGCACGACAAGGTCCGTAAGGACGTCAAGGACAAGGAAGAGCAGACCGACAAGGACTCCACCAAAGAAAAGGACGACGGCGACAAGCAGATCCAGGACAAGAACACCTCGGCCGAGAACGACGCGAAGAAGAAGCGCGACGACAGCGTCAACGAGTCGGGGAACTGGCTCTCCGAGGGGTTCGACTGGATCAAGAACAAGGTCATCGAGATCAAGAACGCGATCGTCGATGTCATCAAGCGGGCCCGCGAGGCCGTCGTCGGCTTCATCAAGCACTTCAAGGAGACCGTCGAGCGCTTGATCAACGAGGCGCGCCAGTACATCGCGGACGCCATCAAGACCCTGATCAACGACCTGATCGAGTTCGCGAAGGACATGGTCCGCGCGGTCATCGAACTCGCCCTGCGCATACGCAAGTTGATCGCCGACCTCGTCTCCGCCGCGATCGCCCTCGTCAACAAGCTCGCCACGATGCTGAAGAAGGTGCTCACCGACCTTCTCGACGCCATCGGCAAACTCCTCAGCGGAATTCTCGACATCCTCAAGCAGGTTCTCGACGAAGCGATCAAGCAGGTCATCGGGGCCATCAAGGCGGTCCTGGACTTCGCGTCGAAACTGCTGAGCGCGCTCGGCGACTGGATGCTGATCGCGGTCGACTTCCTCTCCGACCCGGGCGGCTGGCTGAGCGGCGCGAAGAACTCCGCCGTGGACGGCGCGAAGAACCATCTCTTCCGGGAGATCTCCACCGCCGTCAAACAGTGGTTCAAGGACAAGATCCAGGAAATCATCGGCGTCCCGAAGGCCATCCTGGACAAGCTCCTCAACGGCGGCTTCAAACTCGACGACATCGTCAAGGAAGCCTGGGAGGCGGTCCTCCCCCAACTCCCGCTCATCATCGGCGAACTGGTCATGACCAAGATCGTGGCCAAGCTGATCCCCGGGGCCGGCTGGGTGATGGCCGTCATCGACGCCATCCGCACGGCGTGGGGCGCGCTCAGCGCGATCCTGCGCGCGCTGTCCATGGTCCTCGACTGGCTGAAGGCGGTACGCGCGGGCGGCGCCGGCATCCTCTTCGCCAAGGCCGTCGCGGCGGGCGTGGTGGCCCTCCTCGAAACCCTCTACCAATGGCTCCTGAACGGCATCGGCAAGTACGTCGCCAAGGTCGGCCAACGCCTCAAGGGCGTCGCCGCCCGCCTCGGCAAGGGCTTCGGCAAGGAAGGCCGCGGCGGCCGGAAGGGCGCCGCGGGCGAGGGCTCGGGCGGCAAGGGCGACCGAACCGGCGACAAGAAACCCCGGCCCGCCGACGCCCCTTCCAAGGAACCCGCCCCGAAGTCCGCCGGCGCCCCGGCCACCCGCCCGACGACCGCCAAGCCCCACGAGACCAAGCCCGGCGAGACCAAGCCCGGCGAAAAACCGGGCGAGAAGCCGGGGGCCGGCAAGCCCACGTCCAAACCCGGCGAAACCCCGGAACGGCCGACGCCCGGCAAGCCCAAGTCCCCCGCCGACGAGCCCAAGAAGCCCACGGGCAACGACAAGAACGGCAAGCCCAAGTCCAAGGCCGACGAAAAACCGGACACCCGCCCCACCCCGTCCCCCAAACCCAAGCCCGAACCGGAACCCCGCCCCAAGCCCAAGCAGGAACCGGAATCCACACCCAAGCCCAAGGAGGACTCCCCCACCAAGCCCACCGACAAGGAACCCGCCAAGCCCAAGGACAACGAAAAGCCGACCACCAAACCCAAAGAAGACCCCCACGACCCCAACAAGCCCAACAAACCCAACAAGCCCAAAGAAGAAGACCCCACCAAGCCCAAGCCCGGCAACGAGGACGACCACCCCCACAAACCCAACGACAAACACCCGGGCGAAGACCCCAAGAAGCCGAAGAACAAGCCCGACAAGGAGCACGACCCGAAGAAGCCCAAGGAAGGCGACAACAAAAAACCCAAACACAAGCCAGACGAAAAGGGCCCCCACAAGCCCAAGGAAGACCACCCCAAGGACAAGGACCCCAACAAGGAAAAGAACGACAAGAAGGACAAGAAAAAGGAAGACGAGAACAAGAAGGACTCGAAGGACGCCCGGCTGGCGAAGATTGTCGCGCGAATAAGGCCAGCGTTGAACGGGCTGCTGAGAAAGGGCGTACAGGACCGCATCCTCCGAGGAACTGCGGGCACTCTCAAGCTCTGGCATCGCCTCACCGAGCTCACCGAGCAAGGCGCAGAGAAATTCGACTTCGAAGCCGTTCTCAACCCTAGGGCGAGAGCTCGAATAGCCGGTGTCAGGGTTGAGCGAGACGAGATTCTCCGCTTCATACGAACAGTGGCTAGCGAGGTGCAGAATTCGCCAAGAACACAAGCACGCGCAGAGGCACTGTCCGGACAAGGACGACAGGTAAATGTTGGAGAGAATGGGTACTCGCCAGCATTCGCCTCACACCTGAGGGAACCGGAAACGGACATGTCGCGCGGACAAAATGTGCGCTTCACGACCAACAGCGGAGATTCCGCTTCCGTGCAGCAAGGGTCCAGCGTGCGCAACCGGTTCGTGAGTCAGGTGGGCGTAAAAAAGGAAGACCGCTTCAACGATGCCTACGCCACCATGCTGGGCGGCATGCCGGAAGGTGCACAACGAGATCTCGCCCAGTCGATGATGGGTGACTTGACCGGAACTGCGGAACCGGCGACAGCACCGCAGCACCAACGTCTCTTCCTCCACTCACTGGGAGCGGTGGAAGAGAATCGCTCCCCCAGTGACATCGTCTATCGCGGCCTCGCCTACAGCCTCGCCGAACTCCCCGAGACGCAGGTCACCCGCGCCCAGCGGCAACGCGGATTGACATCTCTTCAAAAAGTTCTCCCGAAGATTCCAATGGGCCTAAGCACCGAGGTAGCAAAGAAAAACAGCAAATGGGGCGGCGGAGCGCAGAGCATGGCACGCCAACTGAACTCCAGGCTTCTCTTCGAGGACCAGATCGCCGGAGCGAGCAGTTCAGCCTCACCCGAGAGCATTTCTCGTAGGATGATTGCTTACAGCAAACGAGAAGGCGTGACCCCTTCAGATCTGGAAAGGCTCACCGGGCTCCAGCGCGACGGTCACACGACAGCAGACGGAATCACAAAAGCCGACTATAACGCGGCCCTGAAGATCTCCAGGAATAAGGAAGCCGACCCGGCGGAACGCGAAAGAGCCCAGGAAAAAATGTCTCGCTGGGAAGACTCCTACACCAGGGCTGCATGGGGGCGAGCAGCACACCAAGGTGGGGTCGCCGACACACCCGGGGCGAAGGCCATGGCGCAGCGTGAGATCAGGTTCCTGCAAGGGTGGGCGTCATCGCTTCAGCTCGACTACACCGGGAGCCCCGAACCGAAGAAGGAATTGTTCGACAGGATTCGTGCTGAAATCCACAGAATTTATGGCCTCACCTCATGAGGCAGGGAAAGGTAGCAGAAAACATGAAAGAGCGACACGCAAGCCGTCGCATCGTCCTTCGGCACAATATTCCTGACAACGCAATCTGGGAGTTCGCAGAGGAGCAAGGATGGGAATATCTGGGGCACGTACCCCGAGACCCCGATAGAGGCGTGTTTTACGAAGCCCGATGGGAATCCAGCGAGGGCAATACCGTCCACTTCATCATCGACGAATTTGCCGACACGCTGTATATGGTGGCGCAGAACCATATCGAGAAAGCAGCGGATGAGATCGCGGAACGCATCCAAGCTTCCTTGCCTTCTTTCTCGATTGACCAGCTGGCGGAAGAGTTCGATGTCAACATGTATCCCGCCGGGTGGGCGGCTGCTCTGCTGCGGCTGGGCGTGGCGGCACCGAGAACCACAGACGAAGAGATCCTGACCCGGATCCGAGAGTCTGTGGGGCACCGTGAGGCGGCAGTGCGCAGGGCTGCTGTCTGGGCGATGAGGTATGCGGCATGGCCTGAGCTCAAGGGGGAGCTGGAGAAGATGCTGAGCGTCGAGAAAGAACCGGAAATCGCTGAAGAAATCCGGCGAGCGATCGCCGCGTTCGGCGAGGCGGGGGGTGAAGCATGACCCGCTACGCCGACATTCCCAAGCCCATCCGTTCTGGGATCGTTGTCGTCGACCCCGATCTTGGTATTCCGCAGCGGATCATTGTGCTGCAGTTCAACCCGGACACGTTGGAGCGGCAGGTGGCGCCGCAGGCGGCCGGGGGTGAGGGCGATAGTGGTGGCGGCGGGGGTGGGAGCGGCGGGGATCGGAATGAGGCGCTGCGGCTGAAGGGGCCGGCGCAGGAGACGTGGAAGTTCACGGCTGAGATCGATGCGACGGATCAGCTCGACGTAGCGGCGCCGGACGGGATTCATCCGGAGTTGGCGGTGTTGGAGATGTTGGTGCAGCCGACCACCGCGCAGCTTTTGGCGGCGTCGAAGCTGACCAAGAACGGGACTATTGAGATCAGTCCCATTGAGACGCCGTTGACGCTGTTCACGTGGGGCAGTAAGCGGGTCATGCCGGTGCGGTTGACGGAGTTGTCGGTCAACGAGTCGGCGTTCGACGTGAACCTCAATCCGATTCGGGCTTCGCTCAGCATCGGGATGAAGGTGTTGACGGTGAGTGATTTGCCGGCCGGGCATCCCGGGGCCGCGTTGTACCTCGCGCACCTGGCGCAGAAGGAGCAGTTGGCGCGGCGGGCGCGGGGCGGGTCGTTGGCGCAGTTGGGGTTGGGGAGGGGGATCTGAGGCATGGCCATCGAGCCGTACGAGAGTGCGTTGGACGACGTGCCCGGGGCGCATCCGTATCCGCGGAGCAGCCGGTATGCGGGGATCGGCATCGGGGTGCACACCCTGCCCGACGGGACGGAAGTGCGGTATGCGAAGCGGAGGTTGTTGCCGCCGCTGCACGAGGCGGCCGACGAGGCCGTGCCGCATGTGGTGAGTGCGGGCGAGCGGCCCGATCAGCTCGGGCAGCGGTATTTCGGGGATCCGGGGCAGTGGTGGCGGATCGCGGATGCCAATCCGGTGTTGGAGCCACGGGAGTTGACGGCGGAGCCCGGGGTGGAGATAGCGGTGCCGTTGCCGGGTGGGTTTTCCGGCGGGGTCGGCGGCGGGCCGGGGGTGCGGCATGGCTGACGGTGATGAGCCGGTCGGGCGGGGGCCTATTCACGTCTCGCTGTATATGGGCCCGAAGTTGGCGCGGTTGGTCCCGCAGGAGGTGGTGGAGGCGCTGTTGTCGGCGCAGATCACCAGTACGGCGGGTGAGCGGAGCGGGTTCCAGCTGGCGTTCGACCTGACGAAGAAGGGGGCGATCGTCGAGCGGTTGCTGCCGGAGGGGTTCTTTGATCCGAAGACGCGGGTCATCGTCACCGTTGCGATCAAGGGGACGCCGGTGGTGCTGCTGGACGGCGTGATCGTGCGGCAGGAGGTGGGGAGCAGCAATCATCCCGGGCAGAGCACACTGACGGTGACGGGCGAGGACCTGACGCTGCTGATGGATTTGGAGGAGCGGACGGATCGGTATCCGAACCTCGCGCCGTCGCAGCGGGTGGAGCGGATTCTGGGGAAGTACGCCGATTACGGGATCGACGCGCGGATCATTCGGGAGCAGATTCCGCAGCCGCCGCGGGAGCAGGTACGGGTCGATTACCAGACGGGGACCGATCTTCAGTACATGAACGACCTGGCGCGGGCGAACGGGTACACGTTCTACCTGGAGCCGGGGCCGGTGCCTGGGCGATCGATGGCTTTCTGGGGGCCGGAACAGCGGCTGGGACAGCGCCAGCACGCCCTGAATGTGAATATGGATGCGAACTCGACCGTCGATCAGTTGACGTTCGCCTATGACGGGACGGCGAGAGAAGAGCCGCAGGCGCGGGTGCAGGACCCGGTGACGCGGCAGGCGCCGTTGCTGGCGCAGCCCGATATCAGTCCGCTGCGGCCGCCGTTGGGGCTGCGGGGGTCGCCGGCGCTCAAGCGGAAGACGCTGAGCGGGACGGCGAAGATGGATGAGGGGCTGGCGAAGGCGGAGGCGCTCGGCCGGGCCGCCACCAGTGCGGACGCCATTTCGGGGTCGGGGTCGTTGGACGTGACGCGGCATGGATATGTGCTCCGGCCGCGGGAGTTGGTGGGGGTGCGGGGCGCCGGGGTCACGTATGACGGCGATTACTACGTGAAGACCGTGACGCACAATCTGCGGATCGGCTCGTACTTGCAGAATTTCACGCTGTCGCGGGAGGGGCTGATCGCCCGTAGCGGCACTGTTCGGCCTTAGCGCACCGCATCCTTCGCGCGTAGCGACGCGTCACAGCACGTAAGGAGAGAAGCCCCGCATGGCTGCTGCACCGAACAACCGCTTCCTCGGCAAATTCCGGGGCCGGGTGGCGGCGAACGACGACCCGATGGGAGTCGGGCGGTTGAAGGTCCAGGTTCCGGACGTGTTGGGGGACGAGGTGTCGACCTGGGCCCTGCCGTGTTTCCCGTTCACGGGGGAGAAGGCCGGGCAGGTGGTGGTGCCGTCGGTCGGGGCCGGTGTCTGGGTGGAGTTCGAGCAGGGGGATCCCAGTTTCCCGGTGTGGGTGGGGTGTTGGTACGGCCGGCGGGAGGAATTGCCGGAGGATGCGCAGCGGGATCCGGCGATTTCCCGGCCGGTGGTGATCCAGACGCCCGGGAAGCACAAGATCGTGATGTCCGACGTGCCCACCGAGGGGATTTTGCTGGAGGCGCCGGGTGGGGCGTATGTGCGGATCGACGCCACGGGCGTCCATCTCAATAACGGGCACGGGGCGTCGATTTCCCTACGCGGGGAGCAAGTCGACGTGAATGACGGCCGGTTGACCGTGCAGAAGAAGCGCTGACGGAATCGGGGGAGGCAGGGCAGATGGCGAGCGGGAATCTCCTTCACGGCGGATTAGCCATGGGGTGTCCGCACGGCGGACGGGTGGTGCCGGTCTCGGCCGGCGGTGGAGTGGGTGCGGCGGTACGGATCGACGGTGCGGCGGTGGCCACCGCCGCGGACCTCTTCGTGGTCAGTGGGTGTGCGCAGGTCGTGGCGGGGCGTCCGCAGCCCTGTACCAGCGTGCGGTGGATGCCGGACGGCGGTGGTCGGAACGTGTGTGTGGACGGTGTGCCGGTGCTCCTGGACACGACGGCGGCGATGTGTTTCAGCGCCGGGCTGGTGCCGCAGGGCCCGCCGGTCGTGGCCGCCGTCAACCAGGTGAGCGGACCGCAGCAGGGGGTGACGAGCCGATGAGGGCGACACGGCAGGTACGGCGTACCGATATCGCCTTTCCGTATCGCGTGGACCGGCGGGGGCGGACCGCCCACGCCCGTTATGACGCGCATGTGCGGGATCTGGTCGAGCAGTTGCTGTTCACCAGTCCTGGCGAGCGGGTGATGCGACCGGATTTCGGGTGCGGACTGTTGGATCTGGTCTTCACGCCGAACAGTCCGGAGTTGGCCTCCGCCATCGAACTGTCCGTGCAGGCGGCGCTCCAGCGCTGGCTGGGCGAGCTGATCGAGGTGGAGTCGCTGGACGTGGTGAGCGAGGAGAACGTGGTGCGGGTGTCTCTCCAGTACGTGGTCCGCGCCACCGCCAGCCGTCGCGATGAGGTGTTCGAGGGGCGGGGGGCGGAGTGATGAGCAGCGGTACCCGAGCGGCCGGGGTGAGCCGGCGGGAGCGGATCAGGGAGGCGCGGCGCAATGGTGTGGACGCGGTGGAGGTCGCCGAGGACGGGCGGACGCTGACCGTCGCCTTCCTGGGGAAGGCGCCGCACGGGCTGCGTCCGGAGAACGTCCGGATCGACGGCGGGCGGCGGATCACCGGTATCGAGGCGCTGGAGATCACGGTCGAGCGGGAGGAGGATCCCGAGCTCGACGACCGGCTGGTGGTGGTGCTGGACCGGGCCGGTGACTTCTCGTCCTACCGGCTGTCGGTGGTGGAGACCGATCCGTACGGGCGGCCGGGCACCGAGCCGTTCCCGGGGTTCGACCAGCGGTATTTCTCGGCGGAGTTCTCGTTCCGGCCGAATTGTCCGACCCCGTTCGACTGCCAGGACGGGAACGGTGGCGGCGACGGGGACGACCACCGCGGTGGGGCCGGGCGGCTGCCGGCGGCGTTCCGGTCCGCGCCCGTCATCGACTACACCGCCCGGGACTACGACACCCTCCGGCAGGTCGTCCTGGACCGGCTGCGGCTGACGACCCCGGAGTGGGTGGAGCGGAACCCCGCCGACCTCGGCACGACGCTGGTCGAGCTCCTCGCCCACACCGCCGACCAGATCAGCTACCAGCAGGACGCGGTGGCGACCGAGGCGTATCTGGACACCGCGCGTCGCCGGGTGTCGGTGCGGCGGCACGTGCGGCTGATCGACTACCCGATGCACGACGGGTGCACGGCGCGGGCGTTCGTGACGGTGGAGGTGGTGGCGCCGCTGACGCTGCTGCCGGGGACCTTCCGGTTCGCAGCCGTCGACCACCGCACTCCCCCGGACCCCCACGGGCCGCGGGACCGGCCGGAGATCGGGTCGGTGATCGACGACGGGGAGCTGGCCGTGCTGGCCGAGCGAGGGGCGCTGGAGGTGTTCGAGCCGGTGGTGCGGGACGTGCCGCTGCGGCTGCTCCCCCAGCACCACACCATCCGGTTGTGGACGTGGGGCGGGGAGGTCTGCGGACTGCCGAAGGGGGCGACCGCCGCCACCCTCGCCGACGGTTGGGCCGATGAGGACGACGGGCGGCGGGAGTTGGCGTTGGCCCCCGGTGACCTGCTCCTCTTCGAGGAGGTGAAGGGGGTGCGGACCGGGACGCCGGGCGATCAGGATCCGACGCACCGGCAGGTGGTGCGGCTGACGTCCGTCACCCCGGGCGTCGATCAGCTCGTCGGGCAGCCGGTCCTGGAGGTCACCTGGGCCGCGGAGGACGCGCTGGCGTTCCCGTTGCGGCTGGCCACCCGCGGCGGCCGGGACTGTGCGCCCGTCGAGGACGTGAGCGTGGCGCGCGGCAACGTGGTGCTGGTGGACCACGGGCGGACGCTGGACGGATACGGGGACGGGGACGCATACGGGGACGGGGACGAGGGCGACGGGCACCTCGTCGAGACCGTGCTCGTTCCGCCCGTGCCCGCCGTCCTGGAGTCCTGCGGCCCGCCGGCGTTCGGCTGTTGGGACGGTGGGCACGGCGGACACGTCGGCAACACAGTGGCGCAGTTGGTGAACGACCTCATCGACCGGGCGGAGGGCGGTCGGGAGCTGTCGCCCGACGACGTCCGGCGGCTGTTCACCGCGGTGGGGGAAGAGGCCGCCGAACGGGCCGGCATCGGGCTGGAGTCGGCGGGGCTGCGCGCCGAGCGGGTGGTACCGGGGACCGCGTACGCGCAGGCCGCGGCGTTGCGGACGCTCCTGGCGCAGTCGGTGTACCCGGGGATCGTGCCGCGGTTCCGGCCGGTGTTGGGCCGTTCGCCGGTCGTGCAGGCGGTGCCGTTCCCGCAGCCGCGGTACATCGCGGCCGGGCAGGCGGAGCGGCTGGCGGCGATCCCGGAGCGGGTGCGGGAGCGGCTGGTGGAGCTGTGGCGCGGCGCCCGGGACCGGGACGGGCTGGACGAGGCGGAGATCGCCGAGCTGACCGTGCTGTTCGGGCTCAAGGTGGTGGAGCGTCTGGAGCTGGCCCGGCATCCGGTGCGGGCGCTGCGGGAGTTGCTGCACCGCAGCCCGCAGTTGCTGGACGGCAAGCTGCGCAGGCTGGCGGTGCTGGCGGCGCGAGCGCGGGCAGGAACGGTGCTGGACGGGCGTACCGCGTGGGAGGTCGCGCAGACCTGGGGGCCGGCCTACGCGGCGGGGCTGCACCCGGACGAGCCGGTGCTGCACGGCCCGGCGGCCGCCGTCCTTCAGGACCCGCGGGAGGCCCTCCCGGCGATCCGCCTCCAGGAGGTCACGGACGCCAACGGAACTGACGGGACTGACGGGTCGGAAAGGGCAGACAGGTCAGACGAGGCCGGCAGGGCCGCGGACGCCATAGGCGGCGCAGCGGCCGGCACCGCCTGGCTCCCCCGTCGCGACCTGCTCCGCAGCGGCCCCCGCGACCGGCACGTCGTGGGCGAGCTGGAGGACGACGGGCGGCTGGCGCTGCGGTTCGGCGACGGGCGCTACGGGGCCCGGCCGACGCCCGGCAGCCGGCTCGCCGTCCACTACCGGATCGGCGGCGGTACGGCCGGGAACGTCGGTGCCGAGTCGATCGGCCATCTGGTCCTGCGGCGCGACCCGGAGGAGTCGGAGGCCGCGGATCCGCTACCGGTGGCCGGGGTCCGCAATCCGCTGCCCGCGGTGGGCGGCACGGAGCCCGAACCGGTTGAGCAGGTACGGCAGTTGGCGCCGCTGGACCTGAAGCGGACCCGCCTGCGGGCGGTCACCGCGGAGGACTACGCGGCGCTGGCCGCCGGTCTGCCGGGCGTGCAACGCGCGGCGGCGGAGATCCGGTGGACCGGCAGCGTCCATGAGGCGCACGTCGCCCTCGACGCGTACGGGACCGAGGACCCTCCCGCGGCCCTGCTGGACGCCGTCGGTTACGCGCTGGAGAGCTACCGCCGGATCGGGCACGACCTGGTGGTGCAGCCGGCGCGCTGGGTGCCGCTGGACGTGGCGCTGGAGGTGTGCGCCGAGCCGGGACACCAACACGGGCAGATCCTGGCCGAGTTGTATCGGGTGCTGGGCGGCCGGGCGCTGTCCGGCGGTCGGCTGGGCTTCTTCCATCCGGACGCGCTGACGTTCGGGGAGCCGGTGCGGTTGAGCCGGTTGGTGGCGGTGGCCGCGGCGGTGCCGGGCGTCCGGAGCGTGGTGGTGAGCCGGCTGCGCCGGATGTTCCATGAGGACCAAGGGGAACGGGAGGCGGGGGTGCTGCGGCTGGGGCCGTTGGAGATCGCCCGCTGCGACAACGATCCGGACCGGCCCGAGAACGGCCGGCTGGTCATCGAGCTCGGGGGTGGGCGATGACGGAGCACGAGACGGCGGGTGGGGGCACCTCCCGCTGGCGGGGAACCGGGAGTGGCGACGGGTGCGGCTGCGGCTGCGACGCGGGCGGGGACGGGGGTGGGCACGACGAGCGCCGCGCCGATCCCGCGCTCTACAACCCGCCGGGTCGTACCGCCCTCGCCTACCGGGTGGGCGACCACGGCGCGTTCCTGGCCGCGATGCTGGACCGGCTCGCCTCGCCGGCGTATCCGGCGCTGCGCGGCCTGACCGTCCGCACCCCCGACGACCCGTCCATCGGGCTGCTGGACTCCTGGGCCGTGCTCGGTGACCTGTTGACGTTCCACAGCGAGCGGATCGCCGACGAGGGGTATCTGCGGACCGCCAACGAGCACCGTTCGCTGGCGTTGCTGGGCCGGCTGGTGGGGCACCGGCCGCGGCCGGGGGTCGCCGCCGACACCCATCTCGCCTACGTCCTGGACCGTGATCCGCGGGCCGGGGACCTGCCGGTGGTGATCCCGCGCGGGGCGCGCAGCCACAGTGTGCCGGCCGGATCGGACGAGGAGTCGCAGACCTTCGAGACCGACGAGGACCTGACGGCGCGCTGGGCGTGGAACGAGCTGAAGGTGCGGCACCGCCGGCCCGCGCTGCTGACCGCGGACGATCTGAAGAACCGCCCCGAGCTGCTGGTCGCGGGGACGTCCACGGGGCTGACCGTCGGCGACCGGCTGCTGTTCGACTTCGGGGCGCAGCGGGTGCTGCTGCCGGTGGCGTCGGTGCGGTCGGACCGCACGGAGGACGTGACCGGGCTGGGGCTGCCGAAGGCGGCGCCGGCGTCGCTCCCGGAGTTGGTCACCGAGCTGCGGGCGTGGATCACCGAGCCTCCGCTGTCCACGGACCCGGACTATCCGCCGCCGGCCACACCGCAGGCTCCAAATCCCCGGCCGGTGAGCCGGTTCATCGCGGATTTCGACGGGCAGGTGCTGGCGCCGCTGCGGAAGGACCTGGACGGGATCGCCACCCCGGACGCGTTCGTCGCGCGACTGGCCGGGCCGCACGAGCGGCTGGCGGAGGCGCAGGCGGTGGCGGCCGGCTACCCGGAGGTCGTGGCGTGGTTCGAGGAGCTGCAAGCGGTCGTCGGTGAACTGGCGCGGCGCGCCGGCCAGTTGGCCGGGGAGGCACCGGAGCCGCCCGCTCCGGGGTCGGGGAGCACGGCCCCGACCGCGGGCCCGACCGCGGACCCCACCCGGTCCCCCGCCCCCTCCCCGGAAGCGGCCCCTCCCCCGGTCCCCGCCGCCCTCGCCGCCCTCGCCGCCGTCCTGCCGGCGTTGCGCACCCGGGTCGTCCGCCCGCCGTCCGCCGCCCGGGAGGCCGCCGGTGATCCCCGGCGGGCGTTCGGTGCCGGCTCGGACCTGGGCGCGCGACTGCTCTCCGCGCTCGATCCACGGGTCGCCGACGGCCTCTACCCGGCGTGGCGGCGGGCGGCCGCGCCGCCCCCGGCTACCGGCGCGGAGACGCCCGGGAGCACCGGGAACACCGGGAACACCGGGAACACCCGAAACGCCGGGCAGACCGGGACGACCGGGCAGGCCGCACCCCCCGCGCAACCGCTGCTCCGCGCCCTCCTCGCCATGCGGGTCACCGCCACCCCGTTCGGTGCGACGGCGCCGCTCAAGTCCGTACAGGACGACCGGGGCCGGGTCATCAGGACCGCGGACTGGCCGGTGACCGGGGCCGCGCTGACCACCGTACGGGTGGTGTTCGACACCGCGGGGAAGGTCCCGGTGCGGGCCGAGGTGCAGCACGCCGAGACCGGCAGTTCGGATCAGCGGGCGGAGAACCTGCCCGCCGACACCTCCTTCGCGCTCGGCCCGGGCCGGGTCGAGCTGCACACCCGCACCGGCCCGGACCACGACCTGAGTTGGCTGGGCCGCCGCCCGGTGGACTCGCAGGAACCGGGGGTCACCGCCCGGCTGCTGGCCGGGCTGCCGGAGCGGACGGTGTTCGTGTCCCGGCCGGCGGAGGACGGCCGGGTGCATGTCGCGGTCGACAACGGGAGCCCGCAGTCCTGGCAGTTGGCACCCGGCGAGCACCGGCAGGTCACCCAGGGCGAGTACGAACTGCGGGTGCGGGTGGCGTCCGGTGGTGAGCCGCCGGGCGTGGAGATCGGGATCGCGACGGTCCCGAAGCCGTCCGACCGGCACGCGCTCGCGCTGGACGCGGTGTACGACGGGATCACGGTCGGCAGTTGGGTCGCCATCGAGCGGCCCCGCAAGGGCGCGGACGGCCCGGACGGCATCCCCGGCGACAAGAAGCTGGCGTTCGTCACCACCCGGGTCACCGCGGTCCGCACCGCGGTGCACACCCAGTACGGGATCACCGGGCGGGGCACGGTCCTCACGCTCGCCGACCCGTGGCTGGACGAGCACGACGTCACGCTGGACGCCATCCGGGACACCACCGTCCACGCCGCGGGCCAGGACCTGACGCAGGCGGACGACCCGGTGGGCGAGGACGTCCACGGCGACCGGCTGGAACTCGCCGCGCTGTACGACGGGTTGCACCCGGGCCGCTATCTGGTGGTCTCCGGCGAGCGGACCGACATCCCCGGGGTGACCGGGGTGCGTGGCACCGAGCTGGCGGTGATCGCGGGCGTGGAACAGAGCCTGGATCCGACGCTGCCCGGGGACCGGGTGCACACCACGCTGACCCTGACCCGCAATCTGTCCCACCGCTACCTGCGGGATTCGGTGCGGGTCCAGGGCAACGTCGTCCCGGCGTCGCACGGCGAGAGCCGCGACGAGGCGATCGGCAGCGGTGACGCGGCGCGCGCCAACCAGACCTTCGCGCTCTGGCAGTCCCCGCTGACCTGGCTGCCGTCCGACAATCCCCTGGGGGCCGTCCCGCAGTTGGAGATCCGGGTGGACGGGCTGCGCTGGCACCCGGTGGACAGCCTGGCCGGCCGCGGCCCCGACGAGCGGGTGTACGTCACCGGGACGGCCACCGGGGGTGCCTCCGGTACGAGCGGGGCCGAGAAGGGGGGCGGGCGGACGACGGTGACCTTCGGCGACGGGGTGCACGGCGCCCGGCTGCCGACCGGCCACGACAACGTGCGGGCCCGCTACCGCTTCGGCACCGGCCGGGCCGCCGACGTCGCGGCGGACCGGATCACCCAGGCCGTCACCCGCCCGCTGGGCGTCACGGGCGTCACCAACCCGCAGCCGGCCACCGGCGGCGCGGACGCGGACGGCCCGGCGCTGACCCGGCGCACCGTTCCGTTGGCGGTCTCCGCCCTGGACCGGCTGGTGTCCCTGGCGGACTACGAGGACTTCGCGCGCTCCCGGGCGGGCATCGGCCGGGCCGCGGCCCGCGAGGTGTTCGACGGGCGGCGGCAGGTACTGCACGTGACGGTGGCCGGGGTGGACGACATCCCCATCGCGCCGGACGCGGAGGTGCTGCGGGCGCTGCGGTCGTCGCTGGCGGAGTACGGGGACGGCCGGCTGCCGGTGCGGGTGGACGTCCGGGAGCCGGTGCTGCTGCTGTGCGCGGCGAAGGTCAAGGTGGCCCCGGATTACGCGTGGCCGCTGGTGGCACCGCGGGTCCGGGCGGCCCTTATGGCGCGCCTCGGCTATGACGGGCGGGAGCTGGGGCAGCCGGCCCAGTTGTCGGAGGTGCTGGCCGCCGCCCAGGCGGTGCCCGGGGTGGACTACGTGGACGTGGACGCCTTCACCGGCGTACCGGCGTCCGTCACCACGGAGGAACTCGCCGCGCTCACCGACGCGTTGGCGGAGCCGCCGCGGACGCGGGTGGCGGCGCGGCTCGCCCGGTACGACGAGCGGATCCACGAGGTGCCCGCGGACGGCGAGGAGACCCTGACCTCCGTCGCCGCCCGGTACGGCATCTCGTTGGCCGAACTCCTGCGCCTGAACCCCGACCTCACCGACACCCGCCCGCTGTCCAAGGGCCGCGCGGTCAGTGTCTTCCGCGGTATCCGGCCGGCGCAGCTCGCGCTGTTCTCACCGCGGGTCGCGGACACGCTGATCCTGACCGAGGAGATCCGATGACCACCAACAGGGAGCCGGACGGGCTCGCGGAGCTGCTCCCGCAGTGGCACCGGCTGCGGGACTCCGAAGACCCCGCGCGGGGCGAGCCGCTGCGGGCACTGCTGGCGGTGATCGCCGAGCAGGTCGACCGGGTCCGGGACGGCGTCGCCCAGCAGTACGACGACTGGTTCGTGGAGAGCGCCGCCGAGTGGGTGCTGCCCTACCTGGGCGATCTGGTGGGCTACCGCCCGCTGCCCGGCTACGAGCGGGTGCTGGCCACCGGACTGCGGGACGGCGGACTGCCGGACGCCTCGCGGCGGCGGCTGGCGGAGGCGCTGGCGCCGCGCCGCGATGTGGCGGCCACGGTCGGCAACCGGCGGCGCAAGGGCACCCTGGCGCTGCTGGAGGAGCTGTCCGAGGGGGTGGCGGGCTGGCCGGCGCGGGCGGTGGAGTTCTCCCGGCTGGTCGCGCACCAGCAGCCGGTGCGGCTCTACGGGGCGGCCACCGAGGCGGCCGACGCGCGGCGGCGCGGAAGCGGCCGGCTGGTGGACGTCCGGGACGGTGCGGCGCTGGACCTGGCCGGTGGGCCGTTCGGTACGGTCGCCCGCTCGGTGGACGTCCGACGCGTCAACTCCCGCCGCGCGCAGGGCGGTTACTCGCCCGCCGGGGTCGGCCTGTTCGTCTGGCGGCTGAAGCCGTACGCGGTGACCCGGGCGCCGGCGTACTGCATCGACCGGGCCCGCAGCCTCTACACCTTCTCGATCCTGGGCAACGACACCCCGCTGATCACCCGCCCGGAGCCGGAGCCGTCGGCGACCCACCTCGCCACGGTCGACAACGTCCCGGCGCTGATCACCCGCCGGCAGCTGCACGACCGGCTCGCGGACTACTACGGGCCGGGCAAGAGCTTCGTGATCCGGCGGGACGGCGCGGACCGGCCGGTACCGCTCGCCGACGTCGTCGTCGCCGACCTGGGCCAGTGGCGCTACCGGCCCAAGCGCGGGCAGGTCGCCGTCGACCCGGAGCTGGGGCGGATCGCGTTCGGGGCCCGGTCGGCGCCGCGGCAGGGCGTCTGGGTGGACTACCACTACGGGTTCGGGGACGACCTGGGGGGCGGGGAGTACCCCCGCGAGCGCGACGAGACGGGGGTCCCCTCGGCCGACGGCCGGGGGAGGTCGACCCCGCCGGACGCCGCCGTCTACCGGGTCGGTCCCGACGGGCCGTTCCGGCGGATCATGGACGCGTACACGGCCTGGCAGCACGACCGGCGGGCCGGCCGGTGCGGCCCCGACGGCCTCATCGAGATCACCCACAGCGGCGCCTACCAGGAGCAGCTGGACTTCGACCTGGAGCCGGGCGACCGCCTGGAGCTGCGCGCCGCCGAGGGCACCCGCCCGGTCATCCGGCTGCTGGACTGGTACAGCAACCGGCCGGACGCGCTCAACATCCGTGCCGCACAGACCGCATGCGCGCCCGGTGAACGGCCTCGGATGGTGCTGGACGGGCTGCTGGTCGCCGGCCGCGGCCTCAACGTCACCGGCCCGCTGGGGTCGCTGGTGCTGCGGCACTGCACCCTCGTACCGGGCTGGTCGTTGGAACCGGAGTGCCACCCCGCCTCCCCCGAGGAACCGAGCCTGGTCCTGGACCGCACGACGGCCTGTGTGGAGATCGACCGGACGATCCTCGGCACCATCGAGGTGATCGGCGACGAGGTCGGCACCGATCCGCTCCCGATCCACCTGCGCGACAGCATCCTGGACGCCACCGGCCCCGACCGCGCGGCACTGTCGGCGCCGGACTGCCGCCACGCGCACGCGGAGCTGTCCGTGCACCGGAGCACGGTCCTCGGCGAGGTGCACACCCACGCGGTGCGCCTCGTCGAGAACAGCCTCTTCACCGGGCGGCTGCGGGTGGCCCGGCGCGGGGTGGGCTGTGTGCGGTTCAGCTACGTCCCGCCCGGGTCGCGGACCCCGCGCCGGTACCGCTGCCAGCCGGACCTGGCGGGCCCCGGCGGGGAAGCCGCCCGGGTCCGGCCCCTGCTGCGCAGCGAGCGCTACGGGACGCCGTGGTACGGGCAGTTGGCGGCGGGCTGCGCCGAAGAGATCGTCCGCGGTGCGGAGGACGGCGCGGAGCTGGGCGCGTACCACGACCTCTACCTGCCGCAGCGGGCGGACAGCCTACGGGCCCGGCTCGCGGAGTACACCCCGGCGGGATCCGACACGGGGATCGTGTTCGCAACATGACCCACCACCCACCCCACCCGCCCGCCGAACTCCCGGCCCGCGGCGGCCACTTGCGCACCACCACCGCCCACCACCGACCGTCAAAGCTTCCGTACGAGGGGGACCCCTTCCATGCACGCTGACCTCTCCCGCATCACCTACCGGCCGGAGCGCCACTACTCCGCGGTGGTGGCGCAGCAGGGCCGGGTCCAGCTGGACGCCGACGCCAACGAACAGACCGCGATCCAGCTGTTCCAGGCCCGCACCCTGGCCGCCGACCTGATCGGACCGCACGGCGGACCGCACGGCGCCACCGGCTTCAAGATCGACCTCCGGGGCGGCCCGCGCGAGTTGGACGACCTCGTCATCCGCGGCGGCCGCTACTACGTCGACGGGATCCTCTGCGACGCCACCCGCCCGAAGCCCGGTACACCGGTACCGACCGCCACCGGCCACAAGGAGGGCGACGAAGAAACGAGCGCCCCCACGGGGAACGCGGACGCCCCGGCCGAGCCCGCCGCCCCCGACACCTGGACGTACTGGGACCAGCCGGACGGCTTCCGCGACCCGGAACGCCCCGGCGACCGACTGCCCTCCCGGTTCCCCTACCTGGTCTATCTGAAGGTGTGGGAACGACTGGTCACCGCCGCCGAGGACCCGGCGCTGCGCGAGGTGGCGCTGGGGACCGCGCTGCCGGACACCGCGGCCCGCACCAAGGTGGTGTGGCAGGTGCTGCCGCTCCCGGCGTCCGCGCTGGGCCTGGACGGCGACAACCCGCCGGCCGACGACATCCGCACCGCCTTCGACCACTGGGCGCAGAAGACCGCCACCCCCGACTGCCGGCTGGCGGCGCGCAGCGAACGCCCCGACCACGCCGACGACGACCCCTGCCTGGTCGCCCCCGAGGCCCGCTACCGCGGCCCCGAGAACCAGCTCTACCGCGTCGAGGTGCACGACGGCGGCACCGCCAAGGACGCCACCTTCAAGTGGTCCCGGGAGAACGGCTCGGTCACCTTCCCGGTCGACGAACTCGACGGCACCTGGGTCGAGTTGGCCTCCCTGGGCGGCGACGAAAAGCTGTCGCTCCAGGTCGGCGACCTGGTCGAGTTCGTGGACACCGGCTACACCAGCCGGGGCGAGGCCGCCCCACTGCTGCGGGTGGAGGAGGTCGACCTGCCCGGCCGCCGGGTGCGCCTCTCGGACGAACCGGCCCCGCACGTGGGCCGGCGGCCCGAGCTGCATCCGTTCCTGCGCCGCTGGGACCACCAGGAGGCGGGGAGGAAGACGGTGCGCCGCGGCGACCGCCCCGGCCGGCTCCGGCACGGCGCGATCCCGGTGGAGGAGGGCGACTGGCTGCCGCTGGAGGACGGCGTCGAGGTGTACTTCGAGGCCGGCCGCACCTACCGCACCGGCGACTTCTGGCTGATCCCGGCCCGTACCGCCACCGGCGGCGTCGAGTGGCCCACGGACCCGGCGCGCCGCCCGCTGCTCCAGCACCCGTCCGGGATCGCCGTGCACTACGCGCCGCTGGCCTGGGTGCACGGCGAACAGGCCGTGCCCGACCTGCGGTTGGCGTTCCCGCGGCTGGCGACCGGCATCCCCGCGGCGGACGACGCGGCGCTGGCCGCCGAGGCCGCGGCGGAGGCGGCGGACGGCGGCGAACCGGGGACGCTCTCGGCCGGCGCGGCGGGCGGAACCGGCCCGGCACGGCCCCGGTCGCAGACCACCGCGGAGGCCGAAGCGCAGGTGGACGAGACCGGAGAGGCAGGCTGATGGCCACCCCGCTGACCGGAAGCCAGCTGCTGGCCGCGCTGCGCACGGAGGGGCTGGTCATCCACGAGGTCCGCGACTGGCGCCGGCACAACCGGAACACCAAGGGCGCCTGGGGGCCGATGAACGGGGTGGTCGTCCACCACACCGCCACCGAGGGCACCGACACCTCGGTGGACCTCTGCTACGACGGGCGCCCGGACCTGCCGGGGCCGCTCTGCCACGGCGTCATCGACAAGGCCGGCGAGGTGCACCTGGTCGGCAACGGCCGCGCCAACCACGCCGGCCTCGGCGACCGCAACGTCCTCCAGGCGGTGATCGACGAGGAGGAACTCCCCAAGGACCGCCTCGCCGACACCGACGGCAACCGCCACTTCTACGGCTTCGAGTGCATCAACCTCGGCGACGGCCAGGACCCGTGGCCGGAGCCGCAGTTGCTGGCGGTGGAGAAGGCCGCGGCGGCGATCTGCCGGGCGCACGGCTGGGGCGAGCGGTCGGTGATCGGGCACAAGGAGTGGCAGCCGGGGAAGATCGACCCGCGCGGCTTCACGATGGACCTGCTACGGGACCGGATCAAGGACCGACTGTCCCGTCCCCCCGAGGGCCCGGTCCCCCAGGATCCGGCCACCCAGCAGCAGCCTGGCGGAACCGCCCCGGACCCGGCGAACGGGGGCGGCGGCAGCGGCGCCGGGGTCGGTGGCGGTGCTGGTGGCGTGCCCGGTGGCGGTGGCGGTACCGCTGCCGGTACCGACGGCGCCGGGGTCCCCCCGGCCACCCCACCCATGCCGCAACACCCACCCTACGAGCCCTTCCCCGGCAGCGAGTTCTTCCGGTCCGGCGCCCGCAGCCCGGTGATCGCGGCGATGGGCGAACGCCTGATCGCCGAGGGCTGCGACCACTACCGCCGCGGCTCCGGCCCGGACTGGAACGACGCCCACCGCAAGTCCTACGCCTCCTGGCAACGCAAACTCGGCTTCCACGG
Source organism: Streptomyces sp. NPDC058000 (assembly GCF_042886435.1). Lineage (NCBI taxonomy): Bacteria > Bacillati > Actinomycetota > Actinomycetes > Kitasatosporales > Streptomycetaceae > Streptomyces > Streptomyces sp. NPDC058000. Next base: position 33,373 of record NZ_JBHVQS010000047.1, on the reverse strand, counting down.
CAAGGACGCCGACGGCATCCCCGGCCGCATCACCTGGGACCGCCTCCACGTCCCCAACACCCACCCCACACCCAACACCTAGACCCTGGGCCGCCGTTAGGCCCGGACCCACCATTAGCCCCTGACCTCTGGCCCGTAGCCCTGGCCCTTGCTCGAAGCGCGGGGCCGGGGACGGGGCCGGGGCCGGGGCCTGCTGACCGGGGCCGAATCCGTGCCCGAGATCGAATCGACCACCAACGCAGAAACGGCCACCAACACCACACGTTGGTGACCGAATTGATCGATCTCGCCCGGGACTTCGCCGCAGCATCCCCCTCCGGGACCGGGGCCAGAATCGAGGCTGGAACCGAGGCCGGGGCCGGGGCTGGAACCAGGGCTGGAACCGAGGCCGAAGCCGGAACCTAGACCGGGACCGGGACCGGGTCTGGGGCCGATACCGGGAATACCTCCCCCGCCCCACCCGTTGTGGCCCCGCAGGGGGCCCGCGCATCCCCTAGGGAATCCGTTCCCCTCCCACCTACGGGAAAAGGCCCGCCCCCACCCAAGGGAAGCCGCCCTTCCCGCCTACGGAAAAGGCCGGGTGACCCTCCCCCACAGAGGGCCACCCGGCGTCTTTCACTGGGCGGGGTGAGGTGATCCCCACATCACCCCGTCCGCCTCATCCGGCATCCCGGGTGCTCGGGTTCCGACCGCCGCCGCGGCCGGTCACCGGTGCACCCCGTGCGGTCTACCGGACGGTTCAGAGGCCCTGCACAGGGAGGGCGGGCACCGCCGGGATGTTGGCGGCGTTGGTCAGGTCGGCCAGGTTGGCGGGCACGGCCGGGGTCAGGGCCTTGGCGCCGGCGACGGTGGTGGTCGCGGTGCCCTTGCCGTCCGTCACCACCACGGTGACCAGGCCCTGCGCGAACGGCGCGGCGTCGCTGCCGACACCCTGCGCGAGCCCGGTGGCCTGCCCGGCAACACCCTGCGCGAACGGCACCGCCGAACCCTGGGCGTTCTGCGCGAAGAGCTGGACGCGGCCGCTGACGACGGTCACGAACGGGGTGGCCTGGCCCGCGGCGTCACCGGCGAGCGCACCGACGTGGCCGACCGCGCCCTGGGCGACCGGCAGGACCTTGGCGACCGCCCGACCGGCGACCGGCGGCAGCACGTCGGCGGAGGTGCGGTCGACGACCGGACGCGCGGTGGCCAGGGCGCCCTGGGCCTGCTTGGTCAGCTGCTCGGGACGCAGACCCGCACCGGCGAGACCGGCCAGCAGGTTGTCGGCCGAGCCCGGGGCCTTGGGCAGACCGGGGGTCTTGGGCAGCGCCGGGACGCCCGGGAGGCCCTTGGGCAGACCGCCGGGCAGCTTGGCGGCGGGCACGCCCGGGACGGCGGGCAGCTTCGGCAGGGCCGGCAGCTTGCCGTTCACCAGCGCGCCGGCCTTGCCCAGGTCCGCGGTCTTGGCGACCTTGCCGACCTGCTTGACGGCCTTGGTGGCCTGCTTGGTGTCAACGGCCTTCTGGACGTCACCGGTGTTCACGCCGGACAGCCCGGCACCGCCGACGAGCCGACGCACACCGTCCACGACGCCGCCGGCCTGCGGCAGCTGACCGGTGGGCAGCTGACCGGCCGACACCCCGCCGCCGAGCGCCCCGGTCGCCTTGCCCGCCACTCCGCTCACGGTCTTGGTGGCGGTACCGGCGGCCTTCTGGACGGTGCCGGTGACTGCGCCGGTGGGCAGGTGCTGGGCGGCACCGGTGACCGTGCCGACGGCCGGCAGGTGCGGGGTGGCCGGCAGCTCGGCGGCGTTGGCGGCGACGGAGCCCAGGGCCCACAGGCCGGTGGCGGTGGCGGCGACGGCGATGGAACGGCGGATGTTCGAGCGCATGGTGGTGATGTCCTTCGAATTCGTGAGGTTCAACGGGCAGACCTGTGCCACCCCCGCGCGGCAGGTCTTTCAGACGCGGAGCGGGTCTGCCCTAGCCGGGGAATTCGAGGATTTCTTCGGCCCTGCGGCGCGTCGGAGCGCCATCGGCCGTACGGACGCCACCGGGCAGCAGCCGGAAGCGCGCGGAGTCCGCCGGAACGGCGGCGTACTGGTCCCCACCACGGGGACCGTGACCGCCGCCCGCGGTGTGTGCGGGCGGTGCGGCCGGGCCCTGCGGGCCCTGGCCCGGCAGGCCGTGGTGGCCGGCGTCCCGCTGCGGATGGGCAACGGGGCGGGGCTGTGCGGCGGCCGGGTGGTGCGCTGCGTCACCGCAGTGCGCCGGACGGAACAGGTGCGGCGCACCCGGACCGTCGCCGGTGGGCGTGGCCCCCGGGCCGGTCGCGGCGCCACCGGGCACCCCGCCGTGCGTGGGCGTGCCACCGTCGCCGGGCCGTCCCGGGTGGGTGCCGACGGGGAGGTGGACGGGCAGCGCACCGCTGACCGTGTCCCCGATCCCGCCGATCCCCTTGACCACACCGGTCACGCCGTCCATCGGGCCGGTGAGCCGGCCGGTGACCGGTGCGGCGGCCTGCTCGGCGGGGCGCACCGCGCCCTCGACCTCGGCCGCTGCGGTGTCCGTACGGCGGGCGAGTGAGGTGCCGTGCGCCGCGCCCTGCCGCGCCAACGCGTCCCCGGACTCCGGCAGTCGGCCGGTGTGCTGCGGGGTGCTGGCGTGGTCCGGGGCCTGGGCCCCGGTCAGGGCGGCCGCGGCCGGGTGGCCGTCGGCGGGCGTCCGGTCGGCGGCGTGTGCGCCGGTTCCGTAGGCGACGCCGAGGAGGACGAAGCCGATCAGGAAGAGCCCCGCCAGCAGCGCACGCCGCACGGCCACGGTGCGCGGCAGGCGCACAGCGGCAGGCGTGGCGAACACAGCAGACAAGGAGGGGACCTTCCCAAACGGACGGGGACAGCCGGGCGCACTGCCTCGGTGTCGCACCCGTCACGGGTGATCGAGCGATGCCCTGATCCTTGCACGACCCGCCAGGTGCCACGCAAGTCCCCCCGGGATTCCTGTCACCGTTGCTCCGCCATGTCCGGTATGGGCAGTGGTCTTTTCTCCAGCGCGGCCGCCATCACGTCCGGGAACAGCTCCGGTGTGCAGGCGAACGCCGGTGCTCCCAGGGCCGCGAGGGCCGCCGCATGATCCCGGTCGTAGGAGGGCGCCCCTTCGTCGGAGAGCGCGAGCAGGGTCACGAACTGCACCCCGGACGCCTTCATCGCGGCGACGCGTCCGAGCATCTCGTCGCGGATCCCGCCCTCGTAGAGGTCGCTGATGAGGACGACCACTGTGTCGGCGGGGCGGCGGATCCGCGACTGGCAGTAGGCCAGCGCCCGGTTGATGTCCGTGCCGCCGCCGAGCTGGGTGCCGAACAGCAGGTCCACGGGGTCGTCCAGGTGGTCCGTCAGGTCGGCGACGGCGGTGTCGAAGACGACCAGGCGGGTGTCGAGGGCCCGCATCGAGGCGAGGACCGCCCCGAACACCGACGCGTACACCACGGACGCGGCCATCGATCCGGACTGGTCGATGCAGAGCACCACGTCCTTCTTCGTGGACTGCGCGGCGCGCCCGTATCCGATCAGCCGCTCGGGGACGACGGTGCCGTGCTCCGGGAGGTAGTTCTTGAGGTTGGCGCGGATGGTGCGGTTCCAGTCGATGGCGCGGTGTCGTGGGCGGCTGGTCCGCGCGGCGCGGTCCAGCGCTCCGGTGAGCGTGGCCCGGGTGCGGGTGGCCAGCCGTTTCTCCAGCTCCGCGACGACCTTGCGGACGACCGCCCGGGCGGTCTCCTTGGTGGTCTCGGGCATCACCTTGTTCAGCGACAGCAGCGTGCCCACCAGGTGGACGTCGGCCTCGACGGCTTCCAACATCTCGGGCTCCAGCAGCAGCGCGGAGAGTCCCAGCCGGTCGATGGCGTCCCGCTGCATCACCTGGACCACGGAGGACGGGAAGTACGTCCGGATGTCGCCGAGCCAGCGGGCCACTTGGGGCGCCGACGCGCCGAGCCCGGCCGCCCGGGTGCCGCCGCCGTCGCGCGCCCCGTGGCCCGCCCGCTGGTGCTGGCGCTGTCCGTAGAGCGACTCCAGCGCCCCGTCCATCGCGGCGTCCTTGCCGCGCAGTTCGCAGCCGGTGCCGTCCGCGCCGGCGCCGCCCAGCACCAGCCGCCAGCGGCGCAGGCGCTCCGCGGCCGGATCGGTCGTGGTGGTCATCTCCCCACTCCCCTCAGCTCGTTGATCCGTCGTCCTGCCGGGTCGGGGCCGTCACCGGTCTCCGCGCCCCCGTCCCCGTCCCAAGCCCCGTCCCGATCCCCGTCCCCGTCTCCTGCCCCGTCCTCGTAGCCGTGCTGGGGTATGCCCAGCAGGAGCCGGAGGGTGGGGAGGACGGCGGCGGCGCGGTCCCGGTCCAGGCCGGGGCCGAAGCCGGGCGCCGCCGCGTCGGCGGGGCCGGCCGCCGGCTGACCGGGACCGCCGGTCGGGCCGCGGCGGACCAGTTCGCCGAGGGTGCGGCGGACCCCGGTGTCGTACGCGGCGAAGGTGCGTCGCAGCAGCGGCAGGACGTCGGTGAACGCGGTGTCCGGTACGCGCGTCAACCAGCCGTCCACCAGCGCCAACAGCCGTTCGTCGTGGAGCAGCAGCAGGCCACCGTCCTGGCCGCCCACGAAGCCCTCGATCCAGCCGGCGGCGTCGGCGGGCGGGGTGCCGGGCGAGAGGGCGAGCGCCATCAGCCGCTCCGCGCCGTCGTCGGGCAGTCGTCCGTCGTCCAGCAGCAGCCGGGTGGCCCGCCCACGGAGCAGCCCGGGAACGGTGTCCCGTTCGGTGAGGGTCCGGAGGACCGCCGTCCAGCGCTCCCGCAGGGGCACCACCGTCGGGGGCCCGCCGGGCGTGCGGGCCGGCGCCCCGGTCTCCGCCGGCGCCTGCCCGAGAAGGCCGACGGCCTGGTGGGTGGCGTCGAGGTGGCCGCGCAACTCGGCCGCGCCGTCCGCGTCGAGGCCCGTGCAGGCCGGGGGCAGTCCGACGAAGATCCGGTCGGCCAGGCCCAGCGCCACCTCGCGGAGCACCCCGGCGTCGGTGCCGCGGACGTCGCCGTAGCGCACCGACCGGACGAGGGCGGGCAGGGCTTGGGCGAGGCGGCCGACGTCCGCGTCGAGGGCGGCGCGGTCCGCCAGCACCCGCATCACCACCGGCAGCGCGTCGGGCAGCGCGGCGAGCAGGCAGCGCTCGGCGAGCGTGGTGACCTCGGTGAGCACGGTGGCCGCCGCGGCATCCGCGGCGGCCTTGGCGGTGGCCGCCGCGAGCACGGTGGTGCCCCAGATGCCGGCCTCCGCGACCCGTACGGACAGCTCCGGCTCCCAGCGCAGCCGCCAGGTCTCCCGGAAGGTGCCGGTGCTGCCCCGGGAGCGGGTGGGCTCGCCCCAGGGGATGCCGAGCAGTCGCAGTCGGTGCAGCAGTCGGCTGCGGCCGGCGTCGGTCTCCTTGCGGAGGTCCAGCTCCACCTCCCGCTCCGCCGCCTCGGGTTTGAGCCGCAGCGTCCGCTGGCAGCGGGCGAGGTCCCGTTGGAGCGGGACGGCCGGGGCACCCTCGGGCACCTGGCCCAGTACCTCGCCGACCACCAGTCGGTCGCGGATCAACGCGGCCGGCACGTCGGAGCCTTCGGCCATGACGGCCCGGACCGCGTCGTCGAGCTCGGCGAGGCCGGCCAGGGGGCGGCCGCGGACCGCGGCGAGCCCTTCGGCGAGCCGCACCGCCTCGATGACGTGTGCCGACGAGACGGCGTAGTCCTCCTCGCGGAGCAGCCGGGCGGCCTTGGTCAGCCAACGCTCGACGGGGCGGTCGGGGGCGTCGAAGAGGTGGCCGTACCAGCCGGGCGAGGTGATTCCGGCGCCGTATCCGCTGCGTCGGGCCAGCCGCCGGTGGGTCCACGGCACCCAGGTCAGTGCCGTCTTCACCTTCGGCAGGCCCTTGAGGAGTTGCCGGTCGGCGGCCACGGTGGGGTGCGGGCTCGCTCGGAGCGGCGAATGCGGGAGGGCCAGCGCGGGGAGGTGCCAGGCCCCGCAGACGACGGCGACCGGGTCGCCGAACTCCCGGCGCGCGGCGCGCAGTCGGAGCCGCATGTGGGCCTCCCGCACCGGGTCGCGGCCGTGGCCGCCGTCGCCGTACGCCGCGCGCAGCGCCGCCATGGCCTCGGCGAGCGCGGCGAACGGAGCCAGTGCGTCCGCCCCGGGCCCTCCCCCGCTCTCGGCTCTTCCCCCACTCTCGACTTCGTTCGAGCGGGGCGACCCCCATGCACGGGAGGTACCGCCGTCCCCACGGTGCTCGACGACGTCCTCCCACCACCGTTCGGGATCGTCGTGACCGGCGGTCTCGGCGAGCACCCGGAGGGGGTCCAGCCGCACGGCGTCCAGCGCGCCCGCCCCCTCCGCTTCCCTTTCCGCCTCCCCGATTTCGACCTCCCCGCGCGCCTCTCCCCGCGTCGCTCCCTTGCTCTCCCCCTTGCTCTCTGCCTTGCCCTCTCCCTTGTGCTCCCTCTCCGTCTCCTCGTCCGGCTCCTCCCCCGTCTCCTCGTCCGGCAGTGCCAGGGTGTGCGCCGCCGGAAGGTCGATGAACCGCACCGGAACGTCGTGTTCCAGCGCCCAGCGCAGCGCCACCCACTCCGGGGAGAAGGCGGCCAGCGGCCAGAACGCCGCGCGGCCGGGGTCGTCCACCGCGTGCGCGAGCAGGGCGACCGGCGGCCGCATCTCCGGGTGGGCGGCCAGCGGCACCAGGTCGTCGGCCTCCGCCGGCCCCTCGATCAGCACCGCGCGGGGCGCGCACTGCTCCAGCGCGGCCCGCACCGCCCGCGCCGAACCCGGGCCGTGGTGCCGCACCCCCAGCAGCACCGGCCCGGTCCCGCTTCCGCCGGTCATGCGCTCACCTCCCGGCAGGCGCGGTAGAAGTCCTTCCAGCCGTCGCGCTCGCGCACCACGGTCTCCAGGTACTCCTGCCAGACGACGCGGTCCGCGGCCGGATCGCGGACCACCGCGCCGAGGATCCCGGCGGCCACGTCCCCGGCGCGCAGCACTCCGTCGCCGAAGTGGGTGGCCAGCGCCAGGCCGTTGGTGACCACCGAGATCGCCTCGGCCGTGGAGAGCGTCCCGGACGGCGACTTGACCTTGGTGCGGCCGTCGGCGGTGACGCCGTCCCGCAGCTCCCGGAAGACCGTCACCACCCGGCGGATCTCGTCCATCCCCTCGGGGGCGGGCGGAAGTTGGAGCGCGTGTCCCATCTGCTCGACGCGCCGCGCGACGATGTCCACCTCGTCCTCCGGGGTGGCGGGCAGCGGCAGGACGACGGTGTTGAACCGGCGGCGCAGTGCGCTGGAGAGGTCGTTGACCCCGCGGTCGCGGTCGTTGGCCGTGGCGATCAGGTTGAAGCCGCGGACGGCCTGCACCTCCTGCCCCAACTCCGGTATCGGCAGGGTCTTCTCGGACAGGATGGTGATGAGGGTGTCCTGGACGTCGGCCGGGATCCGGGTCAGCTCCTCGACCCGCGCGGTCATGCCCTGCGCCATCGCCCGCATCACGGGGCTGGGCACCAGGGCCTCCCGGCGGGGGCCGTGGGCGAGCAGCTGGGCGTAGTTCCAGCCGTAGCGGATCGCTTCCTCCGGTGTGCCGGCCGTGCCCTGCACCAGCAAAGTGGAGTCGCCGCTGACCGCCGCCGCCAGGTGCTCCGACACCCAGGTCTTCGCCGTGCCGGGCACCCCGAGCAGCAGCAGCGCGCGGTCGGTGGCGAGGGTCGTCACCGCGACCTCGATGATCCGCCGCGGGCCGACGTACTTGGGTGTGATGACCGTGCCGTCGGCGAGCGTGCCGCCGAGCAGGTACGTGGCGACCGCCCACGGTGAGAGCCGCCAGCGCTCCGGTCGGGGCCGGTCGTCGGCCGCCGCGAGCGCCGACAGTTCCTTCGCGAAGGCGATTTCGGCGTGCGGCCGCAGCACCTCGCCGGCCGCGCCGCGGGCATCGCCCGCCGTCGTGATGTCGTTCTCGGACATGCTTCCCCCTCGTCGCACGGTGTGCGGCCGGCACCCCGCGGAGATCCCGCCGGCCGCTTGCGGTTCCAAGCCTGCACCAGACCACTGACAATTCCCCGAAAACCGCCTCCGACCTGCGGAGTTGTCGACGGGCGAGGGCGATTGTCAGTGGGTCGTCGTAGCGTCGGAGACAGCAAATCCGCAGGGGTTCGACGGGAGTCCGCAGGGGGATCGGATGAGTCCGCACGAGGAACGCTGGACGACGGAGCAGGTGCTCTCGCTGGCGCCGGACGAGGTATCGCGGGCGGCGGGCGGAAAGCTCGCCCGGTCCGGCCGTTGGCCGGAGACCGGCGCGGGCGGGGGCGCGGTGTGGGGCGTGTGCGAGGGCAGTGGCAGCACACCGTACCGAATGGTTGTGGAGCTCAACGGCCCGGCCTTCCGGTGTAGTTGCCCGAGCCGGAAGTTCCCCTGCAAACACGCGTTGGGACTGCTGCTGCGATGGGCCGCCGCCGACCCCGAGGAAGGGGGGCGGCCGACGGGCGGTACGGCCGCGAGCGGCGCGCCGCCGCCGTGGGCGGCCGAGTGGCTGGCGGCACGCCGGGAGCGGCCCGAAGGCCCGACGGGGGAGGCGGTGACCGGCGGTCCGGCCGCCGGCGCTCCTTCCCGCGCGCCCGCGGATCCGGAGGCGGCCAGGCGACGGGCGGAGCGCCGGCTGCAACGGATCGGCGCCGGGGTCACGGAGTTGGAGCAGCGATTGGAGGATCTGCTGCACTCCGGCCTCACGACGACCGGCCACACCGGTGGCGCCCCCTCCCCCACGGGTGCGGACGGAGCCGCGGGCGGCGGGCGGGATTCCTGGAACGAAACCGCCGCCCGGATGGTCGACGCCCAGGCACCCGGACTGGCCTCGCGGGTGCGGGAGTTGGGTTCGCTCGCGGCATCCGGTGCGGACTGGCCGTCCCGGCTGCTGGCGGAGTGCGCCCTGCTGCACCTCCTCGACCAGGGGTTCCTGGGCATCGAGCGGCTGCCGGCCCCACTCGCCGCGACGGTCCGCACCCGCGTCGGGCTGACCACGGAGGCCGCGGAGGTACGGTCCGGTCCGGACACGGTGACGGTTCGGGACCGCTGGCTGGTCCTCGCCCAACAGGACGCCGAAGAGGGCGCGTTGACCACCCGCAGGATCTTCCTCCGGGGCGAGCGGACCGGCCGGATGGCGCTGCACCTCTCCTTCGGCGGCGCTCACCGCCCCCTGGACGTGACCCTGCCGCCGGGCCTACTGCTCGACGCCGACCTGGCTTACTACCCGGGGGCCCGGCCGCTGCGCGTCGCCCTCGGCGAGCGACACTCCCCCGCGGCCCCGGGGCCGATCCCGCCCGGCTGCGGTATCGACGCCGCCCTGGCCGCGTACGGCCACGCGCTGCGCGACGACCCCTGGCTGGACGCCTGGCCGGTGGTCCTCACCGATGTCGTCCCGATACCGGGCGGGGCCGGCGGCGACTGGCAACTAGCCGACGCGGACGGCGAGTCGGCCCTCCCCGTGGACCCGCGCTTCCTGGGACGTACGGCGCTGTGGCAGCTGGCGGCCATATCGGGTGGCGAGCCGGTCACGGTCTTCGGCGAATGCGGCCACCGCGGCTTCCTGCCACTGACGGTCTGGGACCCCGCACCGGTGCCCCTGTCCCCGTAACCCACCCTCACCACGCCCCACTGCCCACACCCACCGCCCACCGCCCACCGCCCACCGCCGCACCCTCCCGTCCCACCACCGCGAGGCCCCACATCCGCGCACCACCCCCTCCGGAGGCAGCGCATGTCCACCACACCCACCACAGCCATCACAGCCATCACACCCACCACCCCGATCCCGTCTCCCACCCCCACCGACCCGACCACCGCCCTCGCCCCCTGGGCCGATCTGGTCAGCGCCGCGCTCCTCGGGGCCGAGCGGCGCACCCCGCCGGTGGTCGTACGAGCCGGGCAGAGACCCGCGGCGGCGCTGCTGGACGCGGCGGCGGTGAGCACCGTGCGGCGACGCGCCGCACTGCGTCCCGCTCCGGCCGGTGAACGGCCCGCCCCGGCCCCCACCGACCCGCGTCCCCCGCTGCCGCCGGCCGCCCGGCGCCGGCTCGCGCTCCTGCTCGCCGACCGCGGCCCCGGCTCCGGCGGCCGGCGCGGCACCGACCCCGACCTCACCGAGTTGCTGCCCCAGTGGCTGGCCGCCGCCGGCGAGCACGGCTACCGCGCCCCCGAGGCGCTGCTGCCCGCACTGTTGGACGCCGCCCGGTCGCGTACGGACCTGCGGCCCGCCGCGCTCGCCCTGGCGGGCCCCCGCGGCCTGTGGCTGGCGCGGCTGAACGACGACTGGAGGTTCGTGCTCCGCGGCATCGGCGGTCCGCTGTCGCTGCCGGGCGCCGACGCCCCCGAGGCGGTGCGCCGACTGTGGGACGAGGGGCTGTTCGCGGAGCGGGTCGCGCTGTTGACCTCGGTGCGCCGGCGCGATCCGCGGGCCGGTCTGGAGCTGCTCGCCGCCACCTGGGCGACCGAGCGCGCCGAGGACCGCCTGATGTTCCTGGACTCCCTCGGCGAGGCCCTCACGCCGACCGACGAGCCGTTCCTGGAGCAGGCGCTGTCCGACCGCAGCCGCAACGTCCGCACCACCGCCGCGGAACTCCTCTCCGCCCTGCCCGGCTCCGCGCTCGCGGCCCGGATGGCCGAGCGCAGCCTGGCCTGTGTCCATCTGGCCCCGGCCGCCGGGGATTCCGCCACCGCCGAGGTCCTTGCCATCGACCCGCCGGGCACCTGCGACGCCGGGATGCAGCGGGACGGCATCACCGCCAAGCCGCCCTCCGGAAGGGGGGAACGCGCCTGGTGGCTGGGCCAGTTGGTGGAGGCGACACCGCTGGACCGTTGGCCCGGGCGGCTCGGCGGCCGAACGGCGGCGGAGATCGTCGCGCTCCCGGTGGCCGGCGACTGGCGGACCGAGCTGCACGACGCCTGGTGCCGCGCCGCGGTGCGCCAGCGGCACCCGGGTTGGGCGCGGGCGTTGCTGGGCGCGCCCGGCGACCCGGTCCTGGCCGCCCCGGAGATGGCACCGGCCGGTTCGGCCCGGGACCTGACGAAGCTGCTGACCGTGCTCCCGGACGACGAACGGGCGTTGTGGGTGTCCGAGTTCATCGCCGTCCACGGCCTCTCGGACGCCTTCCGGATGCTGGGCGTCTGTGCGGTGCCCTGGTCCGAGCCGCTGGGCCGGGCGGTGGTCGATGCGCTGGACATCGCCCGGGACGCGGGCAGCTATCCGTGGAGCTTCAGCGGGGTGATGGGCCTGGCCGAGCGCTGTCTGGACCCGGCGGAAGCCGGCCGACTGGACATGCTCACGGCGGTCACGGACGAGCCCGAGGGCGCCTCCCCGGGCTCCGGCGGCTACTGGTCCGAGGCGTTCTTGCGCCTGGTCGGCACGCTCCGCCTGCGCGCCACCATGTACGCCGAGCTGGCCGGGGAGCCGTCATGATCCGCTCAGCCGCCGGCCCGCCGTCCCCGAGGACGACGCCCCCATTCCCCCGTCGATCGGGCCCGCCCCCAGGAGCGGGCCCCTCCCTCACACACGGCCGGCCCGTCGCATACGGCCCCTCCGCGGCGTCCGGACAATCCGCCGCACCCAGACCACCCACCGCATCCGGACCGTCCGCCACACCCGGACCGCCCACTACAGGTCGCTCAGACGGCCAACGGGCGAACGTTGGCGTTGACCCACTCCACGATCGAGGTGGTGGTCGCCCCCGGCGTGAAGATCTCCGCGACGCCCTGCTCCTTCAACGGGGCGATGTCCGCCTCCGGGATGATGCCGCCGCCGAAGACCTTGATGTCCGCCGCGTCCCGTTCCTCCAGGAGGGCGAGCACCTTCGCGAAGAGGGTGTTGTGGGCACCGGAGAGGATGGACAGCCCGATCGCGTCGGCGTCCTCCTGGATCGCGGTGCCGACGATCTGCTCCGGCGTCTGATGCAGCCCGGTGTAGATCACCTCCATACCGGCGTCCCGCAGCGCGCGGGCGATGACCTTGGCGCCCCGGTCGTGCCCGTCGAGCCCCGGCTTGGCGACAACGATCCGGATCGGCCCCGACCGGCCCGCCGCGCCCTGGCCCTCCGCCTGCACTCCGTCTTGCCGCGCCACACCCATCACTGCCTCCAAGCCATGCGCGGCACCGCCAGGGCGGGGCCGCCGAGCCGACATCAGGTCGCGCCACCGCGATCCGGCGGCCACGAGCGTGAACGAACGTTATCTACAGCATCCCGTACCCAGCCGTTTCGTGACATCCGGCGAGGGGGAAATCACACACGGGACATATTCGCCTGGGACACATTCGCCACGCGCCGCGTTCCGCATGTCGCACCGCCGCCAGGGACGGCCGGCGAAGCACACGCGGGCCGGGCGCCCGGGGAGCCGCAGCCGGGCCATCACGCGGGCCGCCGCACCGCTCTTTCCGCTCACGGCTTCCCACAAGGGCATTCGGGGGTCATCGACGCCTTCCGCATGCCGTTCGGGAGGTCGGCCATGGGGGCCCTGCCTGTTCTCTCCGCACCCCTTCTCCTGCGCAGCGCGCTCGTGGACCTGGGCGTGCTCGTCGCCCATCTCCTCCTCTATCCGACCGGGATCGCCCAGGAGCAACCCCTGCCCGTACCCCCCGAGGCCGGCTCCGCGGCCCGCCTCCCCACCGAGGGCCGCGCCCACCCGCCGGTCCTGCTGCTCCACGGCTTCGTCGACAACCGCTCGGTCTTCGTCCTGCTGCGCCGCTCCCTGCACCACCACGGCTGGCCCCATGTCGAGGCGCTCAACTACTCCCCACTGACCTGCGATCTGCGCCGGGCCGCCGAGTTGCTGGGCCGCCATGTGGAGGAGATCTGCGCCCGGACCGGACACCGCCGGGTGGACATCGTCGGCCACAGCCTCGGCGGTCTGATCGCCCGCTATTACGTGCAGCGGCGCGGCGGTGACGCCCGCGTCCGGACGCTGATCACGCTCGGCACCCCGCATGCGGGGACCCGCGTCGCGCCCCTGATGTCGGCGCACCCGATAGTCCGGCAGCTGCGCCCGGATTCGGAGGTGATCGCGGAGTTGGCGCTGCCGGCGCCCCGGTGCCGGACGCGATTCGTGGCGTTCTGGAGCCAGGAGGACCAGGTGATGGTGCCGGCTTCGACCGCCCGGATCGAGCACCCGGACCTACGGGCGGAGAACGTCCGGGTCGTCGGCGTCGGACACCTCGCGCTACCGGTCAACGCCACCGTGGCAGCCGGCATACGGACAGCACTGGCCACTACGGAAGCGGCCCCGTCCTCCCGCAGCGCGATATCGGTGGCCTGAGCAACGGCACAAGCAGCGGCCTTTGCAGCAGCCCGAGCGACGACCTGAGCCGCGTCCTGAACAGTCGACTGAGCAACAGCATGAGCCGCGGTGTGATCGGCAAGCTCCACGGCACCTGCGCGCCCGCTCCGCGCCATATCCCGGCCGCATCGTCGAACGACCCTCGAACGGGGCGCCAAGAACGCGCATGGGCGTTGCCGAAAGCGGGCCAATCGCCCGGCCTCGCCGAGCCCGAAACCTCGGGAAGATTGTGGCCGTCGCGTACCGCCGGGTACAGTCGCCGCTAATTCTCCTGCAGCCGAGGCGAAAGAGAAGTTGGTGGACGACCGTCACTCGTCGGGGGCTCAGCTTCCGACCGCCCCCGCTTCCGATGCCTCCTACGCACAGTCGGCATACGGCGACGGCGACCCCCTCTTCGGCTCGCACCCCGGCGGCTACGCCCAGGGCGCCTACGACACGGGCGGCCACCCCACCGACGCCTACGGGACCGGCAGTTACCCCACCACCGGGTACGACACCGCCGGGCACAACACCACCGGGTACGACACCGCCGGGCACAACACCACCGGGTACGACACCGCCGGGCACAACACCGCCGGGTACGACACCGCCGCCTACGGCAGCACCGGCTACGACCCGTACGCACACACCGGCTACGACGCCCCCGGCTACGGCACCGGCGGCACCGCCCCGTATGACGCCGGGTACGACACCGCGGCCTACGGGGGCAGCGGAAGTTACGACTCCGCGGCCCACGGAAGCGGCGCCGCCTACGACACCACCGCCTATGACACCGGCGGTTACAGCGGTTACGACACCGGGAGCTTCGCCACCGGCGGCTTCGACGGCGGGGCGTACGGCACCGGAAGCTACGACACCGGCAGCTATGGCACCGGCGCTGCGTACGGCACCGGGGACGACCTCACCGGCGGTTATCCCACCGGGAGTTACCCCACCGGGAGTTACGCCACGGCCGGGTACGACACCGGCTACGGGACCGCGGCCTACGACTCCGGCGCCTTCGCGGCCGCCGCCACGGCCGTCCAGGAACCGATCGACTACGAGGCCACCGCGGTCTGGTCGACCACGGACTACACCGACTACACCGGCCGGTCGCACGACCCGGCCCCCGGCGTCCCCGCCCCCGGCATCCCGGCCCAGGCGGGCCCGCCCGCGGCCGACACCGTCCAGTGGGACGAGCCCCTCGTGGCGTTCACCCATGAGACCGGCGACGACGATGCCGCCGCCCCGCCCGGCGCCGAGGCCGCCACGGCCGACTCCGCGTCGATCGCCGAGGCGATGACGCAGGCGATGCCCGTCACTTCCCTCCCCGACGACGACGCCCCTGCCGGCCAACGGGTCAGCGGCCCCCCGGCGGGCAAGGCCGTCCGCGGCGGCAACCGCGGCCGGCGCCGCCAGGCCAAGCGTTCGGCGCTGCTGACCGTCGCGGTGCCCTCGGTCGCCGCGATGGGCGTCTGCGCGGCGGCCGCGGCCTCGGTCAGCCAGTTCGGCGGGGACAGTCAGGACAGTGCGACGACCCAGGCCGCCCCGGACGCCGGTTCCGCGAAGCGGACGACGGCGGCCAACAAGAAGCTGGACAGCCAGCTCGCCGGACTCAGCGCCAGCGCCCAGGACTTCCGCGAACGGGCCAGCCGCACCCAGGAGCGGCTGGACCTCAAACAGCGGCAGTCCGATGAGCGCAAGCGCAAGGAGGCGGAGGCGGCCCGCAAGGAGGCGCTGCGCCCCAAGTTCGTCCTGCCGGTCACCCAGCACGGCCTGAGCGCGCTCTTCGGCCAGGCCGGGGTGAACTGGATGTCGGTGCACACCGGCATCGACTTCCCGGTCAGCTACGGCACCACGGTCATGGCCGCCACCGACGGCACCATCCGCACCCAGTGGAACTCCGCCTACGGCAACATGGCGATCCTGACCGCGCCCGACGGCACCGAGACCTGGTACTGCCACCTGAGCAGCACCAAGATCCGCTCGGGTTCGGTCAAGGCCGGCGACACCATCGCCTACTCCGGCAACTCCGGTAACTCCACCGGCCCGCACCTGCACTTCGAGGTGCGGCCGGGCGGCGGCGCGGCGGTCGACCCGATCCCGTGGCTCCGCGCCCACGACCTCAACCCGTACTGACCCCGCGCGCCGCGCACGTAGCCGGAGGGGCCTGCCGCACATCGCGGCAGGCCCCTCTCCGGTTCTCCTCGCCCAGGGCCCCTCTGAGGCTTCCCCGGGGCTTCCAGAGGCCCTAGAGCTTCTCCACCGGCGCGTACCGCAGCAGCAGCCGCTTGGGCTTCTCGCCTCCGAAGTCGATGGTCGCCTCGGCGTTGTCCCCGCTGCCCTTGACGCCGACGACCGTGCCGAGCCCGAAGCTGTCGTGGGTGACGCGGTCGCCGACGGCCAGCGAGACCACCGGGCGGTCCGCGGCGCGGCGGGTCGCGAAGCCGCTCGGCCCCTTGGACCGGGCCGACGACAGTGACGCCCCGATGCCGCCGCCGAAGCCTCCCCCGCCCGAGGAACCGCCCGACGACAGCCCGCCCATGGACGCGGACGGCGTCGCGGGACCCGTGCGCTTCCACTGCACGTACTCGTCGGGGATCTCTTCCAGGAAGCGCGAGGCCGGGTTGTACGAGGGCTGGCCCCAGGCGCTGCGCATCGTCGAGCGGGTGACGTAGAGCCGCTCACGGGCGCGGGTGATGCCGACGTAGGCGAGCCGACGCTCCTCCTCCAGCTCCTTGGTCTGGCCGAGCGCCCGCATGTGCGGGAAGACGCCGTCCTCCATGCCGGTCAGGAAGACCACCGGGAACTCCAGGCCCTTGGCGGTGTGCAGGGTCATCAGGGTGATGACGCCGGCGCCCTCCTCGTCCTCGTCCGGGATCTGGTCGGAGTCGGCGACCAGGGCGACCTGCTCCAGGAACTCGGCGAGCGTGCCGGGGCTCGGGGCGGCGGCCGCATCGACGTCGGTCGCCTCGGCGTCGGCCGCCGGCGCTGCGCCCTCGCCGCGCTCCTGCTCGAACTCCAGGGCCACCGAGGCGAGTTCCTGGAGGTTCTCGATCCGGGTCTCGTCCTGGGGGTCGGTGGACGCCTGGAGTTCGGCGAGGTAGCCGGTGCGCTCCAGCACCGCTTCCAGGACCGTGGCGGGGCCGGCCCCGGACTCCACGATCGTGCGCAGCTCCTCCATCAGGGTGTTGAACCGCTTGACGGCGTTGGCGGAGCGGGCGGCCATGCCGTATGCCTCGTCGACCCGGCGCAGCGCCTGCGGGAAAGTGATCTTCTCGCGCAGCGCCAGGGCCTCGATCATCGCCTCGGCGCGGTCGCCGATACCGCGCTTGGGGACGTTGAGGATCCGGCGCAGCGGGACGGCGTCCTCGGGGTTGGCCAGCACCCGGAGGTAGGCGAGGATGTCGCGGACCTCCTTGCGCTCGTAGAAGCGCACGCCGCCGACGACCTTGTAGGGCAGTCCGACCCGGATGAAGATCTCCTCGAAGACCCGGGACTGGGCGTTGGTGCGGTAGAAGACCGCGACGTCGCCGGCCTTGGCGTCGCGGGCGTCGGTGAGCCGGTCGATCTCGTCGGCGACGAACTGGGCCTCGTCGTGCTCGGTGTCGGCCACATAGCCGGTGATCTTCGGGCCGGCGCCGGCGTCCGTCCAGAGGTTCTTGGGGCGGCGGTTCTCGTTGCGCTCGATGACGGCGTTGGCGGCGGAGAGGATCGTCTGCGAGGAGCGGTAGTTCTGCTCCAGCAGGATCGTGGTGGCGTCCGGGTAGTCCTCCTCGAACTGGAGGATGTTGCGGATCGTGGCGCCGCGGAAGGCGTAGATCGACTGGTCGGCGTCACCGACCACGCACAGCTCGGCGGCGGGCGTCTCGGGCGTGCCCGGGCCGACCAGTTCGCGGACGAGGGTGTACTGGGCGTGGTTGGTGTCCTGGTACTCGTCGACGAGGACGTGGCGGAAGCGGCGGCGGTAGTGCTCGGCGACGTCCGGGAACGCCTGGAGCAGGTGGACCGTCGTCATGATGATGTCGTCGAAGTCCAGGGCGTTGGCCTCGCGCAGCCGCGACTGGTACATCGCATACGCCTGGGCCAGGGTCTTCTCAAAACCGTCGGCCGCCGTGCCCGCGAAGCTCTCCTCGTCGATGAGCTCGTTCTTGAGGTTGGAGACCTTCGCGCTGAAGGACTTGGGCGGGAAGCGCTTGGGGTCCAGATCGAGATCGCGGCAGACCAGGGCCATCAGGCGCTTGGAGTCGGCCGCGTCGTAGATCGAGAAGGAGGAGGTGAAGCCGAGCCGCTTGGACTCGCGGCGCAGGATCCGCACACAGGCGCTGTGGAAGGTGGAGACCCACATCGCGTTGGCCCGCGGGCCGACCAGGTCCTCGACGCGCTCCTTCATCTCGCCCGCGGCCTTGTTGGTGAAGGTGATCGCGAGGATCTGGCCGGGGTGGACGTGGCGCTCGGCGAGCAGGTGGGCGATGCGGTGGGTGAGCACCCGGGTCTTGCCGGAGCCGGCGCCGGCGACGATCAGCAGCGGGCTGCCGCTGTGCGCCACGGCGGCCTTCTGCTGGTCGTTGAGCCCCTCCAGGAGCGCCGCCGGGTCGATGGGCGGGCGGGCGGCACCGTCGCGGTAGTACGGCTCCCTGGGGGCGGGCGCGTCGAACTGCCCGCCGAAGAGGTCGGCGGGGACCTCCTCCGGGGCCGGACCGGGCTCGTCCTCGGGCGGCGGCGGGGGCTCCTCGTCCGGGGGGCCGAGGTCCGCCAGGAAGCTGTCGTCAAAGAGGCTGCTCATCGCCCACCGAGTCTAGGCCGCCGCACTGACAACCGGTCCCGGAGTCCCGGATTGGCCGGTACCGCTCCGGATCGGGCAATTCCTTGTGCGACCTGGGGCAAACCCGGGGCCGCTCACATTCAGGTCACAAAAAGGTTTCGGGCATATCGAACACCAGCCTTCACAGAAGCCACACGAGTTGGCTACGGTCTCGCTCGGGCAGCCCGCCGTCCCCGCGGACGACAGCGTTCGCACGGGCCGCCCCCGCCGAGTCCGGTCCTGCCCTCAAAGGCACCCGGAGCCGGGGACCCACCAGCACCACCGGGGTGAATCGACCGGTGCGACCGTCGCCAGGCGGACGCACCAGTCGTAGGGCAAGCCTTCCGTCAGCAGACCGCCCGAACCCGACAGCTAACCCGGTAGGCGGTCCACGGAAGGAGTCGCCGGCCTTGGCGTCCCATCGCAAGCCGCGCACCCCCATACTCGCCACGCCCGGCGGCCGTCGTACGGCAACCGGGCTCACCACCGCCGCCCTCGCCTCGGTCACCCTGCTCTCGCAGACCGCGAACGCGGCCCCGAAGGCACCCCAGCCGACCGTCGAAGAGGTCAAGGCGAAGGTCGACGGCCTCTACCAGCAGGCCGAGGTCGCCACCCAGAAGTACAACGCCGCCAAGGAGAAGGCGGACGGCCAGCAGCGCACCGTGAACCGCCTGCTCGACGAGGCGGCCCGACGCGCGGACAAGATGAACGAGTCCCGGCGCCGGCTGGGCGCGTTCGCCTCGGCGCAGTACCAGAGCGGCGGGATCAGCCCGACCGCCCAGCTGATGCTCGCCAAGGACCCGCAGCAGTTCGTCGACCGCAACCATCTGATGGAGCAGTTGACCGGGCAGCAGAAGCAGGCGATCACCGACTACCAGGAGCAGGCCGCGGCCGCCTCCCGCCAGCGGGCCGAGGCCACCAGCAGCCTGGAGAGCCTCCAGCAGTCGCAGACGTCCCTGAAGGAGAACAAGAGAAGCGTTCAGACCAAGCTGGCCGAGGCACGCCAGCTGCTGTCCCGGCTGACCGCCCAGGAGAAGGCGCGGCTGGCCGAACTGGAGCGCCAGAAGGAGGCCGAGGCCGAGCGCAAGGCCGCCGAACAGGCCCGCAAGGAGCGGCAGCAGCAGCCCAGCGGCGGCAGCAGCAGCGGCTCCGGCCAGGGCTCCGGGGGCGGCACGTCCGACAGCGGCTCGTCCTCCACCAAGGCCCAGAAGGCGCTCGCCTTCGCCCGCGCCCAAATAGGCAAGCCGTACGTCTGGGGCGCGACCGGGCCCAGCTCCTATGACTGCTCGGGGCTGACACAGGCCGCGTGGAAGGCGGCCGGGGTCGACCTGCCGCGCACGACCTGGGACCAGGTCAAGGTCGGCAGCCGGGTCGGCACCAGCGATCTCCAACCCGGCGATCTGGTGTTCTTCTTCAACGACATCAGCCACGTCGGGATGTACATCGGCGGCGGCCAGATGATCCACGCCCCGCACCCGGGCGCCAGCGTCCGGGTGGAGTCGATCTACTACATGCCGATCTACGGCAGCGTCCGGCTCGGGTAGCCGGCATGCGGGCGCGCACCCCGCGCCCGCGCGGAACCCACCCCCCACAGCCACCCCCCACACGCCACCGCGCGGTCATCCTCCGCCTCCGGAGTACGGAGCGGGATGACCGCGCGGTGAGCCGTTGGTACGGCGGTGCGGCGCCGGGGCCGCCGGGCGGGGGCCGGGGGCCGAGCCGCCGGGGTGCTCAGGTCCAGAGCACCGCGATGAAGATGTTGAGCATGGTGAGCCCACCGACCGCGCCGAAGAGCGGCTTGGCGAGCTTCTCCTCGTCGCGCTTGACGTAGACCAGCGCCAGGATCACCACCAGGACGGCCATCTTGATGCCGATCTTGATGTTGTTGAGCGAGTGGCCCTGCATCTGGTTCAGGCCGACCATCACGATGCCGGTGACCAGCATCGTCAGCGCACCGTGCAACATGGCCGGCACGAAGCGGGCGGTACCCGCGCTCATCGCCTTCATCTGGGTCAGGAAGCCGCCCAGGAGAGAGGCGATGCCGATGATGTGCAGCGCGACGAAGACATTGATTACTACGTCCATAGTGCTGGATCGTATCCGCCCCATAGCACGCTCTTTCCGGCAGGGCGCCCGTGATGCCCGCTTCGGTCAGGGCCCGCCGCTCCCGCCCCTCCCCCGGCCGCCGGCCGGTCATCGCCGCGCGGCAGTCGCTCGGAATCGGACAATGCCGGGCAAGGGGGGTCCACACCGTGACCCCGGGCTTAGCTTCCTCCTGCAGACGACCGGGCCCACACCCCGCCGGTCGCATTCGCCCCGCAGGGAAGGAAGTGACGGCCGCCATGGCGTCGCACCACACGGCCGGAGAGCGGCCGCCGCTCGCACCCCCGCCGGCCGACACCCGCACCGCCCGCGGCACCCGCACCGGGCTGCTCCTCGTCGCGGACCCGCAGCGCTACCTGGACGGCGCCACGGTGCTGGAGCGCACGGGCAGCCACCAGGCGACCGCGGTGGCGGGCTGGGCCCGCCGCCTCGGCAGCGTCCGCCGCCTCGGCAACCACCCCACGGCCGCCCCGGAACCCACACCGAAGCCCCCGGCCACCGCGGAACGCGCACGGGAGGCCACGGCCACCGCGCAACACCCGCCGCCCCCCGCCACCACCACGGACCGCGCACCGAAGCCCACAACCACCCCGGAACGGGCACTGAAGCCCACGGCCGCCGTAGAACGCGCGCTGAAGCCCACGACCGCCCCGCGCACCGTACTTGCCCCTCCCGCCCCGGCACCGGACGGCCGTGCCGCCCTGGCGGTGGCCTTCGCCCACAGCGCCCTGGGCAAGCCCTACGCCTGGGGCGCGACCGGCCCGGCCGCATACGACTGCTCCGGACTGACCCTGGCCGCCTGGCACGCCGGCGGAGTCGCGCTGCCCCGGACCACCTACACCCAGATCACCTCAGGCGCCCGCGTCGACTGGCCCCAACTCATCCCCGGGGACCTGGTGTTCTTCTACTCCGGCATCAGCCACGTGGGCCTCTACATCGGCGGCGGCGAGATGATCCACGCCCAGCATCCGGGCACACCCGTCCAGATCGCCCCGATCGACCGGATGCCCTTCGCGGGCGCGACCCGCCCGGGCTAGGGACTGTCGTCAAGCCCCCGTCGCCTGCCCAACAAGCGCGCCGGGCGGCGACCACCAGGCGGCCGTGTGACGGCCAACGGGCGGGTGAGCGTCGGCCGCCCGCCCCTCTCCGGCCGGTCCGGGGCGAGCTGCGCCCCTTCGACGTCGAAGCGCCGCCCCAGTCCCCCACCGCTGTCGACCCACATCCCGCCACCCCCGGTTTCGCCGTACGTGACCTCCGTCACTCGCACAACGCTCCCCGGCACGGCTCTGTGCCCACTTCCGGAAACTCCGGCGGAGATTCACCGGAACGATGAACTCCGCCGGCTTCCCGGCCGCCTACCCCCGCAGGAACAGCCCGAACCACCGGAAGATCTCCGGCACTTGGCGCTTCCAGACCGGCACCGTGTGTCCGCCCGCACCGGACGAGATCTGCTGGACGGTCACCGACGTCGGGTTCTTGGCGATCTCCTTGAGGCCGACCCCTGCCTGGTAGCCGTCGCCGTTCGCGCCCGAGATGTACAGCGCGAGGCGGGGCGGCTTCCCGGCCGCGTTGGCGGCCTTCAGGATGTGCAGCGGGTTGGTCTCGACGCGCAGCTTGGGGTCCTTGCCGGCGAGCGAATCACGTTCTATGGCCGGGTCGTTGTAGCCGGACATGCCGACCGCGGCGCGGTACCGGTCCGGGTGGGCCAGCGCCAGCTTGGTGGCGCAGTGGGCGCCCGCCGAGTAGCCGGCCAGGCCCCAGGAGTCCGGCTTGTCGCCGGCCCGGAAGTTGTCGATCACCATCTGACGGACGTCGACGGTCAGCCAGCTGTCGGCGTTGACCTTGCCGGGGAGGTTGACGCACCCGCTGTCGGCGTTGGGCAGGACGTTGGTCCGCGGCGCCACCAGGATGAACGGCTTGACCGCCCCGCTCTGCATCAGCGACCCGAGCTGCTCGTTGGCCTTGAGCGATCCGAACCAGGACTTGGCGGACCCGGGGTAGCCGGGCAGCAGCTCGACCACCGGGAACTTCTTCTGCTTATAGGCGGGGTCGTTGTACTGCGGCGGCAGCCAGACGTACACCTCGCCGTTGACGCCCGAGATCCGGCCCTTGAGATCGGTCATCTGGACGCCGGGGCCCATCACCGGGTCATCGGCCGGCCGGAACTGCTGGAGCACCTTGGGCTCGTCCTTGAGGTTCTTGCCGCCCAGGCCGTCCGCGCCGAGGTTCCGCGCCTGGTCGATGTGGTTGCCGGTGCCGAGCAGGTCGCCCCAACTGTCGTAGAGGTTATTGGCGTTGTTGACCATGACGAAGACCACCGTGATAGCGGTGACCTGCGCGAACAACAACATCAGCAGCCGTGCCAGCCCCCGCAGCGGAGGTGGTCCGGCCACTCGACCCCACAGGGTGAACGGCAGCACGAGGGCGACGATCAACAGCAGGATCGAGAAGAGGAAGAAGGGCGTACCCGTCAGGCTCATCGGATCTCGTTTCCAGGACGTATGCGCGTAGGGCGTGGGCGTGGTTCCGGCCCCGCCTTCGGGCAGCGAGCCTCTCCGGGCCCTTAGATGGCGATCCGCGCGATCCTGGTTGCCCGCCTTGGGCCCTTCTTTACGCGCCCCGTCCGTGCCCGCCGCATCGGGGACGGATCCCGATCATCCGCCCCCGGTCGCCCCCTTCTCGACAAAACCGCAGGTCAGACCAGCCGCCGCGCGGCCGCCCACCGCGTGAGTTCATGGCGGTTGGAGAGCTGGAGCTTGCGGAGAACGGCCGAGACATGTGACTCAACCGTCTTGACGGAGATGAACAACTGCTTGGCGATCTCCTTGTAGGCGTACCCGCGGGCGATCAGCCGGAGCACCTCACGCTCACGCTGGGTGAGGCGGTCCATGTCCTCGTCCACCGGCGGGGCGTCCGTCGAGGCGAAGGCGTCCAGCACGAACCCGGCCAGCCGCGGTGAGAAGACCGCGTCGCCGTCGGCCACCCGGAAGATCGCGTCGACCAGGTCCGTGCCGGTGATCGTCTTGGTGACGTAGCCGCGGGCGCCGCCGCGGATGACCCCGATGACGTCCTCGGCCGCGTCGGAGACGGAGAGCGCCAGGAACCGCACCGGCCGCTCGGGGTCGGCCATCATCGCGGCGCTGCGGCGCAGCACCTCGACGCCGCCGCCCCCGGGGAGGTGTACGTCCAGGAGGACGACCTCGGGGCGGGTGGCGGTGATGACCGTGATCGCCTGGTCGACGTCGGCGGCCTCGCCGACCACCTCGACCCGGGTGAGCTCGGTCCGGCCGATCTCGGCCTGGACGCCGGCCCGGAACATCCGGTGATCGTCGACCAGCACGACCCGTACGGTGCGGCCCTGGTCCTCGCCGCCGGCCTCGCCCTGCTGTGCGTCGTCGCTGCTCATCTCGTCCGTCCGTCCTTCGGTGTCTGCCTCGTCATGATCCCCTGCCCCGGTCCGCGGTGCCCCCACGGGCCCGTGGAGGCCCCCGGCGTCCTCCGGGGCGGCCGGTGATGTCGCCGCGCTCATTCCGGCCTCCCCTCCCCGCTGGTGCGGCGCTCTGTGGGCTCGCGCTCCTCGGTGCGCTCCATCTCCAGTTCGACGACCGTGCCGCCGTCGGGCGCGGCGCGCAGCCGGGCCGTGCCGCCGTTGCGCTCCATCCGGCCGATGATGGATTCCCTTACCCCCATCCGGTCCGCGGGGACCGCGTCCAGGTCGAAGCCGGGTCCGTGGTCACGCACCGAGACGAAGACCGTCCGGCCCTCCACCTCGGCGAACACCTGTACCGCGCCGCCCTCGCCACCGTACTTGGCGGCGTTGACCATGGCCTCGCGTGCGGCCTGCATCTGGGCACCGAGCGGCTCGTCGAGCGGGCAGTCGCCGACCACCACGACCTCGATGGGGACGCCGTGATGGTCCTCGACCTCGGCGGCGGCCGCGCGCACCGCCTCGGCGAGCGTCGCCGGCTCCTCGTCCTCGTCCTTGCCGCGGCCCTCGGGCTTGTAGAGCCAGGCGCGCAGTTCGCGCTCCTGGGCACGGGCCAGCCGGGCCACTTCCCGGGGGTCGTCGGCGTTGCGCTGGATCAGGGTGAGGGTGTGCAGGACGGAGTCGTGGACGTGCGCGGCGACCTCGGCCCGCTCCTGGGCCCGGATCCGCATCAGCCGCTCCTCGGAGAGGTCCTGCGTGATCCGGACGAGATAGGGGCCGGCCAGCAGGGCGATGCCGACGACGACGGCGAGCGCGGCCTGGAGCACCGAGCCGAGGTTCTGCACGGAGCCCTGGAGCACGACGATGGCGGTGACCCCGGCGCCGACCAGCAGCACCCCGGCCGCGCCGCGCACCATCGGCAGCAGGCCCTTGCGGCGGCCGAGCTCCAGCCACTGGGCGCGGCGGGAGTTGTCCGCCTGGCGCCAGACCAGGGCGACGCCGGCGCCGATGAGCAGCACCGGCCAGAGATAGACGTTGGCCCGGCCCGTCTGGAAACGGGAGGCCACGATCGAGGCCCCCACCAGGAGCGCGATCAGTGCGAGGAGCTGCCCCTTGTCCGGCTTGCGGCCGAGCAGTCGCCGCCGGTCCTCCCCGGCCGCGGGCTGCCGGGTCTCGACGCCGCCGACGCCCAGCGGCACGAAGAACCAGAACGCGGCGTAGAGCAGGGCGCCCATGCCGTCGGCCATGAAGAGCGCGACGAAGACGATCCGCACCCAGGTGACCGGGAGACCGAGGTGCCCGGCGAGTCCGCGCGCCACACCACCGAGCAGCCGCCCCTCGGCGCTGCGGTAGAGCTTGCGCACGGGCGGGTCGTCGGGGTCCGGCGCCGGGGCGTAGATCGTCTCGGCGCGGGGTGGCGCTGTGGTCATGCCTCAGATCGTCACACGCCGGTCGGGTCCGGGACATCAGGGACGACCCTGAGCTGTCCCTGAGTCAGCGACAGTCAGCGACAGCGGGCACCGCGATCCGCATCGCCTCAAGGCAGCCTTCATCGTGGGCAGATATCCCGCCGGATCGACCTGACCACCCGAAGAGATAGCGTCGCTTCAGAACTCAGGTCGAGCCGGAAAAGGCCGACGCTGCTTGGCCAAATCAGCGTTTGGGCGCCCCCTGGGCCCGAAGCGTCGCCGAGCCACTACCGCAAGCCACGCAGAGCGCGACGCCCACTCGGCGTCACCACCCCCGTAGCGACATCAACAAATCAACACAGACGAGCAATCACGGCAGAACCAAAACCGACCCAATTACTTTCGAAGCCCCGAATTCTTCAGAGGTCACCCGAGCCCCAACCCTCCCCAAAGGGAATCGGAGAGCGCGAAAGGCATTCTCCATGTCGACGTCGAGCTGGTGGGCGGGGTGCTCGCTCAGCCCTTGGAATCCGCCCTGCGGAATCCGTCCTTCACGTTCGAGAAGATCTCCGCGAACTTCGACCAGTTCGCCGACGGCGCGGAGACATAGATGGCGTACTCCTTGTCGCCCTCGCGGCCGAATCCCAGATCGATGCCGCGATACTCACGAGCCCGGCCCTGGAAGGAGAACTCCCAGATGGCAGCCGGGTCGCCCTGGAAGATGGTGTCCTGGAGGCGGAGCCGCTTGTAGGTGGGGTACTGGGCCTTGACGTCCGATTCGACACTCTTGAAGTGCTGCACCTGATCCGCCGAGGAGAAGTCCAGGACGTTGAGGGTCAGCCTGGCCAGATCCGGGTCCGAGTAGTAGACGATCTGGCGCCCGCCGTCCTCGACCTGCCGCTTCCAGCCCGACGGCACCGGGAAGGACACCCCGAGGTCCTTCTCCGTGACCCGCCGGTAGCCCTTGGGCGTGGGTGGCGGCGGACTGGCGCTGGTGTGGGGCACCTCGGGCTGGACGGGGGTGTCGTTGTTGGCCACATTGCCGAGTGCGGACGTGTCTCCGCGGTGGTTCAGATACCAGGCCGTACCCCCGCCGCCCCCGGCGACCAAGACTCCGACGATGCTCCAGGCCACGACCCGACCGCGGCGCTTCCGAGGAGCCCGACCGGACGTCAGCACGTCCGTACGCACATCGGTGGACGCCCTGGGGACCGCGCCGTTCGCCACCACCACCGGGCCGGTGGCGGTGGCGGTGGCGAACCGCTCGGCCGCGTCGGCGGCCAGGTGGGCACCCGGGGCAGCGCCTTCGGGAACGGGCGCACCCGGGGCAGCCGCGGCCACCGACCCCGTGGCCTCGCCGGTCCCGGCGGGGCTCTCCGTGGCCGCGCCGGTGTCCGTACGTGCGCCGGCCCCGGCCCCGGTCCCGGTCCCGGTGGCGTTCTCCGTGCCGGTCCCGGTGCCGGTCCCGGTGCCGGTCCCAGTGCCGCTGCCGGCGGTCGCCGCCGCGCCGGGGTGCGCCACGGGGCTGGTGGGCGCCTCGGCCGGCTCGCCCCCCGCGGGCCGACCGCGACTGACCGTCCCCAGGGCCAACGTGGGCCAGCCCATCAGCGCCGTGTCCGCCTCGGCCTCGGCGGCCCGCAGCGCCTGCTCGACGACCTCGGCGGTGGGCCGCTCGCTCGGCTCCTTGGCGAGCAGTGCCTCGATCAGCGCGGTGAGCTGACCGGCGTTGCTCGGCGGCTCCAGCGGGTCGACGGCGATCGCGTACGCCGTCTCCACCGCGGTGTTCTTACGGAACGGAGGCTTCCCCTCGACCGCCTGATAGAGCGTCGCCCCCAGCGCCCACAGGTCCGAGGCGGGTCCCGGAGTCGATCCCTTGACCCGCTCGGGCGCCAGGTAGTCGATGGAGCCGACCAGTTCGCCGGTCTTGGTGAGGGTGGAGGTACCGGTGGCGACGGCGATCCCGAAGTCGGTGAGCACCACCCGGCCGTCCTCACCGAGCAGGACGTTGCCCGGTTTGACGTCACGGTGCAGCACGCCGGCGGAGTGCGCGGCACGCAACGCGGCGATCATGCCGCGGCCGATCCGGGCGGCCTCCCGCGGCGTGAGGTAAGTGCCGGACCCGGTGGCCTCCTTGATGGCGTCGCCGAGCGTCGCGGAGGGGACGTACTCCATGACGATGCACGGCGACCCCTCGTCGTCCACGACGTCGTGCACGCTGACGACGTTGGGGTGGTTGATGCGCGCGGCGGCCTGCGCCTCCCGGGTGGTGCGCTCGTGGCGGGTGGCCAGTTCGTCCGCGTCCAGTTGGGGCGAGACGTGCAGGCGTTTGACCGCCACCTGGCGCCCGAGGACCTCGTCCCGGGCCCGCCAGACGGTGCCCATACCGCCTTGGCCTATCCGCTCAACCAGGCGATACCGCCTGGCGACCAGTCGCCCCTCGTCCACCGTCGCCGCTTCCGCCACCGCTCGCCCCTCCGGAAACCCGTACGTATTCAGGGCGCAACGATAGTCTTCAGCAGGGCGAAAGAGACCTCCGGCCACCGCCGCGACGAGTCTTTTTCCGGCGCGGGCCACCGTGCGCGGGGCATTCGCGGCCCGTTTCCGGGTCTCGTGGCGCCACTTCGCGCCCCGCGATGCCACTCCTGCGCTGCCCCGTGGCGACCTCCGCGACGGCCCAAAGGAGGCATCGGGGTGGTATCGGGGAGCCACCGGGGAGCCCTCAGGGTCGTCTCGGGGGATCTCAGGGATCAGCCAGGGTTTTCACC
Source organism: Streptomyces sp. NPDC058000 (assembly GCF_042886435.1). Classification (NCBI taxonomy): domain Bacteria; kingdom Bacillati; phylum Actinomycetota; class Actinomycetes; order Kitasatosporales; family Streptomycetaceae; genus Streptomyces; species Streptomyces sp. NPDC058000. The sequence goes on along the minus strand of NZ_JBHVQS010000047.1, from coordinate 5,543 downwards.
GGTACCGCGACCCCGCCGGGCTTGTCACCATAGCTCCATGAACGATGTACCTCCCGCCGCGGAGCCGGCGGCCTCCGACCCCGCCGGCCCGACCCCGCCGCACGCCGCGCTGCGCCGCAGCCGGCGGCACAAGGTCGTCGCGGGCGTCTGCGGCGGCCTGGGCCGGCAGTGGGACATCGATCCGGTGATCTTCCGGGTCGTGCTCGCCGTGCTGTCCATCGGCGGCCTCGGCCTGATCTTCTACGGTTTCGCGTGGCTGCTCGTCCCCCTCGACGGCGAGGAGGAGAACGAGGGCCGCCGGCTGCTGTCCGGCCGCGTCGAGGGCTCGGCGCTGACGGCCCTGCTGTGCGCGCTGGCCGGCTGCGCGCTGTTCCTGACCACGCTCGGCAAGGGCAGCATGATGTCCTTCGCGATCATGGTGACGCTGGCCGTGGCCGGCGCCGCCTACTGGTCGCGGCAGCGCCGGCGCGCCCAGGCCGACGGCCTGGGGTCGGTGGACGCCGCCACCGCCCAGGCGGTCGCCGACGCCCCTCCGGAGGCCACCGCGCCCCCGGCGCCCAACACCCCTTCCTGGTGGCGCGATCCGCGCACCGAGGCACTGCTCCCCCGGGGCTACCTCTGGGGCCCGGAGGACACCCGGCTAGAGATCAACTACGCCGTCACCCACGGTGTGTCCGACGGCCCCCGCCCGCGCAGCAGCTGGTCCCCCGGCACCGGCGCCGCGGCCGCCCCGCGCCCCGTCGCCCCGCTCCGGCCGGTCCGCGTCGGCCGGGGGATAGGCGGCCGCACGTTCGTGCTGGCCGTCCTGGCGGGCACCGGTACCGCGCTCGCCGTCGCCCGGCACGCCGCGCTGGCCCCGTCCCTCCAGGCGGGCCTGGCATGCGCACTGGCCGTCTACGGGCTGGGCCTGGTGCTCAGCGCCTGGCTGGGGCGCACCGGCGGCGGCACGGTCTTCATGATGGTGCTGACGGCCGCACTGCTGGCCGGCGCGACGGCGCTGCCCGCCACCGTCACCGCCGACTGGCAGCGCCGCACCTGGGCCCCCACTACCATCGCCGCCGTCCAGCCGCACTACGCGGTCGGCTCCGGGGAGGGCCGGCTGGACCTCGGCCAACTACCCCTGAAGCCCGGCACCACGGTCCGCACCGGCGCCGACGTCGGCGCCGGCCGGCTCCAGGTGACGCTGCCGCAGGGCACCGCCGCCACGCTCCACCTCTCGCTCGGTGTGGGCGACATCCAGCTGCCGGGCGATGCGGCCAACGACGTGGAGATCGTCGCGGGCCACCGCGAGCGGCAGGTCACCCTGCCCGCCGACGGCCTCAAGAAGGGCGAGCAGCCGCGCGGCACGCTGGAACTGCACCTCAAGGTCGGCGCCGGCCAGATCGACGTCCGGCGTGCCGCTCCGGTCCCCTCATCCGCCACGTCCCCGGCCCCGACCCCCCAGGGAGCCCCCCAGTGAAGCGCCACCCCTTCGAACCCGGCCGTCTGATCACCGGCGCCGCCGCCCTCGCCGTCGGCACCGGCTACGGCCTCGACGCCGTCGGTCTCTGGCACGCCCCCGGCCCCTGGCTGTTTTTCGCCATCCCGGCCGGTCTGTTGGTCGCGGGGATCACCACCGCCGTGTGGGCCGTCGTCCGGCGCCACCACCAGCGGGACGCCCCGCCCGGGCAGCCGTCCTGACCGGCGGGTGGGGCGGCCGGCGGCCCCGCGCACGCGGGGCTCACCCGTAGAGCTGCGTCCCGTGCCGCTCGCGGCGGTTGGCCAGCGCCGCGTCCAGCGAGAAGCCGGGCGCGCCGGCCAGCACCAGCGGCGTCCAGGCCATCAGGTAGGCGAGGTCGTTGCCGTAGTAGTAGGGGGTGGCGGGCCAGCTCACGGTGAGCCACAGCGTCAGCGAGATCAGCGCGCCGCCGAAGGCCGCCAGCCGCCCCAGCAGCCCGATCAGCATGCCGATGCCGACCAGCACTTCCCCGCCGGCGATCGCGTAACCGAAGCCCACCGGGCTGCGCTGGGCCAGGTCCAGCAGCTGCGGCAGCGCCGCGGTGTCGTGCACCTGCCGCAGCAGTTCGCCCAGCGATCCCTTTCCGCTGGCGGCCAGGAAGGTCGGGTCGGTCAGTTTCTGGAGTCCCGCGTAGAGGAAGGTGCCGCCCAGGAAGAGCCGCAGCGGAAGCAGTGCGTGGCGCGCCAGCCCGCCCCGGAGACCGCCGGTTTGGGCACCGCCCACGTCGACAGGGTGTGTGCGGTGTGCGTGAGCCATGACGTCCGCCTCTCCGTTACCACCGGGAGCGAACGATTGTGCCGTCGCCCGCACGGCTTGGCGAGATGTGTACGCACGGACGCGCGAGATTCCCCCCGCCGGCCGCCGGACCGCCCCCGGCCCGCACCGACGGCCGTCACGACCCCAATCAACCCCAATCGACCCCAATTGTCGCCCCTTCCCGGGGCATTGGCCGCCGAAGCCGCCCGGCCGCCGCTCGCGCCGCCCGTCCGGCACGCTCAGTCCTGGACCTCGATGCGATAGCCCCGCGTCTCCGCCCCGGCCGCCGTGACCACCCGGACCTCCACAGGACCAGGCTCCACGTCGACGGGCACCGGCACCGTCAACACCCCGTCCGTCGGGTTGGCGAAACCGCCGGGCACCGGGATCAACGGCACCGGCACGTGCACCCCACCGATCCGTACGACCGTACGGGCCAGCCGGTCCGGGGTGCCCGCGCCGGGCGGGACGAAGCCGGCGCCGCGGATCTCGATGTCGTCGCCGGTGCGGATCGGCGCGGCGAGATCGCCCAGTTCCCGGGCGCGTACGACGGAGAGGATCACCGGCCGACCGCCGGCGACGGCCTTGCCCGCCAGATACGTCACCCCGGAGAGCGCCGCCAGGACGACCAACACCCAGGGCAGCGCCGGCAGCCGGGCCGGGTCGGTGGCCAGCCGCACCAGCGCGAAGGCCAGTACGGCCGCGTTGACCAGCACGTACTGGGCGTCAGTGAAGCTGCCGCGACCGGCGTCGTCCGCCAGTAGGTCGGTGGCCCGGGGCCGGTCCGCCGGGATCTTCTGCACCCGCCCGGACCGGACCCGTCCGGCGGTCATCCCGTAGGCCAGCACCGCCACTCCGCAGCCGATGGCCAGCATGGCCAGCAACCCGCCCGAGGGGACCAGGCCGAGCCCGGAGAGCAGGCGCCGCCGGGCGTCCGGGCCGGGCCCGACGGCCAGTTGGACGGCCAGCGTCAGGACGGCGTAGAGCACCGCCGCCACCCAGGCCGCGGCGACCGCGCGGGAGGTGGACAGCCGGCGGTCCTCGCCGATCAACGGGCCCAGCGCGCCGCCCTGTTCGCGATGGAGCCAGGCGGTCACCGTCACGCCGAGGGCCAGCACGGCGGCCGCGGCCAGCGTGGCCGTACGGCCCGCCGTCCAGCCGCTTCCGACGGCGGTCAGCGCCTGCCCGAGCAGCAGCGCCAGCACCCCGGCCCACGCCGCCGCCACGGTGCGCCGGCGGACCACCACCGGCCAGGAGGCGCCCTCGGCGACGCCGCGCTCGGCCAGTAGCCGGGCGGACAGGGTCAGTTCGTCGGACACCCACTGCCGGGCGGCGCCGACGGAGTGCGCCAGCCCGGCCGGCACCCCGCGCCCGACGGCGAAGTCCTCCCGGAGCGCGACAAACGCGGCGAGCGCCTGTCGGTGCCCCTCGCGGGCCCCGTGCGGGCACTGTCCGCACCGGCACGCGCCGCCGTCGCCGGGCGTACCGCCGCCTCCCGGCTCGCCCCTTCCGGCCACTGTGCTCGCCGAATCCACCGACACGTCCGTACCGCCCCGCCGCCGCTCGTATCAACTTCTCGTGTTCAGACGGGAATTGTGCCCCAGACCCCCGGCCCGGCCGGTAATCGTCCTGGTCAGGGAAGTCCCGTTCGGTGGCGGCAGGTTGACGCTCACCTGTGCGCCCGGCGTCCCGATGGCCCGCACGGCGTCCGGACACACCTGCCCGCGCTTCCCCCGTTCGGGCGAATCGCTGCCGGTCGAAGGCTGCACGGCCCGGGCACTGCGCAAGCTCCCGCCGTGCGCGAGATACACGAATCTTCCCGAAATGACGTCGGTGCCGCTCGGCGCCGGGCCCGGCTCCCGTTCGCCACCCTGGCCCGGGTCGCGGCCCTGGCACTGGCCGCGGCCTCGACGCTGGCGGCCGCCCTGGCCCTGGCCGCGTCCCCACCGGCGGCCGCCCGTTCCGGGCCCCTCCAGCGGCCGTCCGGCGACAACTGCGCCTACGCCGGCACCACACCCCCCGTCCACCTGCCCACCGATTTCCCCGTGCCGCCCGGCTGGCACATCCCCTGCACCAAGCCCACGCCGCCGCCCCGTCCCACGCCCCCGCCGCCCCCGCGGACCACAGCGCCGCGCCCCCACCCGTGGCGCTCCCCGGCCCGCGCCCCGGCCCCCCGGCCGTCGCCCCCGGCGCCGCCCGTCCACCGCACGCCCCCGCCTCCGCCGCCGCCCACTCCGCGGCCCGCTGTACCCCTGGCGCTCCCGACCCCCGCGCGCCCGCTCGGCTACTCCGCGGTCCGCTCCCAACCGCACCACGCGCGCTCCGTGGTGACCAGGACGCTGCTGGTCACCACTCCGGCGGTGCTGGCCGGTGTCGCACTCCGTCCCCGTTCGCGCTCCGCGTCCCGTTCCGCCGGGCGCGGTTCCTCGTAGGAGGTCTCCATGTCGCAATGGCTGGTTCTGACCATCGCCATGGCCGCGGTCTGCGGCGTCGTCCTGACCATCACCGTCCTCAAGGAGCGCCGGATCGGCGAGGACGACGACCCGTCCGAGACGCCCGATGTGATCGAGTACCTGACGATGATGGTGGGGGTGGTCTACGCGATCGTGCTGGGCCTGGCCATCGCTGGCGTCTGGGAGGCCAGGAGCACCGCCGAGGACACCGTGCGGGCCGAGGCGCAGGCGCTGCACGAGGTCAGTGAGCGGGCCCGGGCCTGGCCGGCGCCCGTACGGGACACCATCCGTGCGGACGTCAACTCCTATGTCAGCTACGTCGTCCACAAGGAATGGTCGGTGATGGCCGAGCACGGGGAGCTCACCCAGCACGGTGCCGACCTGCTGGGGAAGGTCCGTGCCGACGTCACGGACTACCACCCCCGGGACGACTTCGAGCGGGAGTCCTACCAGCCCCTCGTCGATCAGGTGGCGGCCGCGGACAATGCCCGGATGGCCCGTTCGGACGCGGCGGACTCGACGCTTCCGGGTGTGGTGTGGTTCGGGCTGATCATCGGGGGCGCGATCTCCATCGGGGTGATGTACACGCTCCAGATCCGGCGTTCGGGGCGGGAGATGCTGATGGCGGGCCTGTTCAGCGCGCTGATCGCCTTCCTGCTCTTCCTGGTCTGGGACTTCGACGCGCCGTTCAGCCGCGGGCTGGCGGCCGCCGCGGACCCGTTCCTGAAGCTGTTCCCGCAGAAGTGACGTACGAGGGGCGGCGCCGCGCGGCCCACCCCGGCCGCGCGGCGCCCCCCCACCCGGGCGGCCGGCCCCCCCCCCCGCCCACCCCGCCC
>NZ_JBHVQS010000046.1:0-73181 GCF_042886435.1 Streptomyces sp. NPDC058000 | reverse complement strand
GGTGGTGTGCAGGACGTAAAGCGCAGCAGTCCTGCACACCACCCCCGCAGGCCCGTCACCGCACCCAACAGCCCCGCGCAGCGGACCGGCCCGCCGCAGGCGCAACGGCGAACAACCCACACGGCGGGAAAGCCGACAACGTGGGAAGCCCAGCAAAGCGCAGCGAACCGTCAGCCCCCGCTCAGCTGCGAAGCGCTCGGTACCTGGTTTGTCACCTCGGCGCCATTCTTCTTTCCGACGTCCTTGACGTTGTTGATGACGTTCTGGAACTGGTCGACGTCGGCGCTGCCGGCCTCGCCCTTGCGGAGCTTGGTGCCGAGGTTCTTCAGCGACTCGATGCCGCTGTTGAGCGGGGCCAGCGCCTTGGAGAGGGTCGGGTCGCCCTGGGCGTTGCGCACCGCGGCCTTGAGCCGGTTGTAGGTGAAGACCCCGGCCAGGCCCGCCTTGACCAGTGTGGTCTTGCGGTGGTTGGCGCCCTTCTTGAACCCGCCGGCCTTGTACGGCTTGATGATCCACTGGTAGGTCGCGCCGGCCGCCAGCCCGGCGTTGGCCACGAACCGGGTCTTGGCGAACTTCTGCTTCTCCGCCGAGCTGGTGGGGCTGGGCGACCCGCTGGGCGAGGCACTGGGCGAGGCACTGGCCCCACCCTCGTTCTTCTTCGAGCCGCCGCAGGCGACGGCGCCCAGGCTCAGCGTGCAGGCCAGCGGCAGCGCGACGACGGCCCTGCGGAGGGCGGCGCGGTTGCGGACGGGGGACTGCGGAACGGTCACGGAACGCCTCCGGCGGGCTCGGAACGACTGGGGAACATCGTCCGCAGCCTGTCCCGCCCGCCGGAGGACCGCCACTCGGAAACGGCCGTATGGGGGTGGCCCGTTACCCGGGCCGGTGCGCGGCGCCCGGGTCGGCGGCTACCGGCAGCAGTCCGGCGCCAGCCCGGTCGGCAGCCGCTCGCCGCCGAAGACCGAGGTGGTGGCCTCGTCACCGCCCAGCGCGGCCACCGCCAGCAGCACCGAACCGGCCGTCCAGGACGTCAGCTCCTGCGGCCAGATCGCCTTGTCCTCGAAGACGTAGCCGGTCCAGTACATGCCGTTCTCGGCGCGCAGGTGCTGGATCCACTTGAGGATCGTCACGGCCCGGTCGGACTCCCCCATCGCCCACAGCGCCAGCGCCAGTTCCGCGCTCTCGCCGCCGGTGACCCAGGGGTTGGGCACCACGCAGCGCACGCCGAGGCCGGGGACGACGAAGCGGTCCCAGTCCGCGTCGATCCGCTCCCGGGCCGCCGCGCCGCGCACCGCACCGCCCAGGACCGGGTAGTACCAGTCCATGGAGTAGCGGGACTTGTCGAGGAACCGCTCGGGGTGGTGGCGTATCGCGTGGCCGAGCCGGCCGAGGGCCAGTTCCCAGTCGGGCTGGGGCTCCTCGCGCTGCTCGGCCAGGGCCAGGGCGCAGCGCAGCGCCTGGTAGACGGAGGACGAGCCGGTCAGCAGCGCGTCGCGGACGGGCGTGCCGTCGTCCTCGCGCTTCCAGCCGATCTCGCCGCCGGGCTGCTGGAGTTCCAGGACGTACCCGATCGCCGCGTGCACGGCCGGCCACATCCGGTCCAGGAAGGTCTCGTCCCCGGTGGACAGGTAGTGGTGCCACGCCCCGACCGCGAGGTACGCGCAGAAGTTGGTCTCCCGGCCGCGGTCGGTGGGGGCACTCGCGTCGCCGTCGGCGTAGGCGGCGTACCAGGAGCCGTCCGGGTTCTGGTGCCGGACCAGCCAGTCGTAGGCGGCCTCGGCGCGCTCGTGTTCGCCGGCCGCGTCCAGTGCCATGGCGGCCTCGGTGTGGTCCCACGGGTCGAGGTGGTGGCCGCGGAACCAGGGGATGGCGCCGTCCGTGCGCTGGGCCGCCAGGATGCCGGCGACCGTTTCGGCGGCCTGTTCGGCGGTGAGCACTCCCGGCAGGACGAGCCGTTCGGTACGCCCGGGACTCGTCACTTGGCGGCCCCGCGGGCGGCGGCCGGCTTGGTCGCGGACCGGGTGCGCTTGGCGGCGGGCCGGGCGGGCTCGGTGGCGGCCGGCTCGGTGGCCCCGGTGCCCGTCTCGCCCGCCGGCTCGGGTAGGTGCGGCTTGGTGGCGTAGGCGACGAAGCTCTTGCCGATGAGCGGGTTGAGGGCCTGCTCGGCGAGGCGGGTGGCCAGCGGCTTCTTCATGATGTCCCAGACCAGCAGCTTGTGGTACGCCTTCACCGGCAGTGCCTGGTCGTTGTCCACGCCGAAGGCGCACTTCAGCCACCAGTACGGGCTGTGCAGCCCGTGGGCGTGGTGGGTGCCGTAGGGCTCCAGGCCGGCTTCCCGCATCCTGCCGAGGAGTTCGTCGCCGCGGTAGATGCGGATGTGGCCACCCTCGACCTCGTGGTAGGCGTCGCTGAGCGCCCAGCAGACCTTCTCGGGGCCGTAGCGCGGCACGGTGACCGCGATCCGGCCGCCGGGGCGCAGCACCCGCACCATCTCGGCGAGCACGCCCTTGTCGTCCGGGATGTGCTCCATCACCTCGGAGATGATCACGACGTCGAAGCTCTCGTCGGGGAACGGCAGCGCGAGGGCGTCCCCCTCCATGGCGACGGCGGAGGCGCCCGCCGGGGCCTCGCCGGCCTCCTTCATCGCGGCGAACCACTTGGCGACCTCGCGGATCTCCTCGCCGTTCCGGTCCAGGGCGACGACCTGCGCACCGCGCCGGTAACACTCGAACGCGTGCCGACCGGCGCCGCAGCCCAGGTCGAGTACGCGGTCGCCGGGGGCGAGCGGGAAACGGGAAAAGTCGACGGTCAGCACGGCGTTTACGCTTTCGTCCGGCGGTCAGGGGCGGGGTGAAGTGCGGCGTGGGCTGCGGGAGGACGGCATGGTGCGGTTCACCGGCGGCCGGTGACCGCCGAAGCGGTGGAGCGGCCCGGCTGACGGGCGATGGCTTCGCGGTAGCGCTCGGCGGTGCCGATGGCGGCCTGCCGCCAGGTGAAGCGGGCCAGCACCCGCTCCCGGCCGGCCGCGCCCAGTCGGCGGCGCAGCCCCTCGTCGCCCAGCAGCCGGAGCAGGCCGGCGGCGAGCGCCCCGGCGTCGCCCGGCGGCACCGCGAGGCAGGTCTCGCCGTCCAGTCCGGCGACCTCGGGGATGGCGCCGCCGGTGGTGGCCAGCAGCGGGGTGCCGGTGGCCATCGCCTCGGCCGCGGGCAGCGAGAAGCCTTCGTAGAGGGAGGGCACGCAGGCGATCTGGGCGCCGCGCACCAGGTCGACGAGTTCGGCGTCGCTGATGCCCTTGACGAACTCGATGGCGCCGGAGAGGCCGAGCCGCTCGATGGCGGCGGCGACCGGCCCGTCGTCGGCCCGCCTGCCGACCACGACCAGGTGGGCGTCGGGGTTCTCGGTGCGCACCTTGGCCAGCGCCTCGACGAGGTGGATCAGTCCCTTGAGGGGGACGTCCGCGCTGGAGGTGGTGACGATCCGGCCGGGCACCTCGGGGACGGCCGGGTCCGGGGAGAAGAGGTCGGTGTCGGCGCCGATGGGGACGACGTGGACCCGACCGGGGTGGACGCCGAGGTCCTCGACGATCTCCTGGCGGGACGAGCCGGAGACGGTCAGCACCGACGGCAGCCGCCGGGCCACCCGCTTCTGCATCCGGGTGAAGCCGTACCAGCGGCGGACCGAGGCGCGGCGCTTCCAGTCGTGCGCGGCGGCCAGGTCGAGGCGCCGGTCGACGGTGATGGGGTGGTGGATCGTGGTGACCAGGGGGGCGCCGAGCGCGTCCGGGCCGCCGAGCAGGCCGTAGCCGAGGGTCTGGTTGTCGTGGACCACGTCGAACTGGCCGCGGCGGGCGGCGAGATGGCGCCGGGCTCGGAGGGAGAAGGTCAGCGGTTCGGGGAAGCCGCCGGTCCACATGGTGGCGACTTCGAGGCCGTCGATCCAGTCGCGGAACTCGTCGCGCCCGGGGGTGCGGAACGGGTCGGGCTGACGGTAGAGGTCGAGGCTGGCCAGCTCGGTCAGCGTCACGCCCTCGTCGAGGACGGGGTAGGGCTGGGCGCCGATGACCTCGACGGTGTGGCCGAGGCGGGCCAGCTCGCGGGAGAGGTGCCGGACGTAGACGCCCTGACCGCCGCAGAACGGGTTCCCCTTGTACGTGAGCATGGCGATCCGCAGGGGACGTTCACGGTCCATCAGGGCGGAGGCCGAGGGGGTCTCCGCCGGGCGGGGCGCGGCTGCCTGGACGGCCTCTGCGGTCACGCACGGCCCCCTTCTCACTGGACTTTCGCCGGAGCGTAACCGCTGGCGGTAATCTAGAACAAGTTTCAGAACTGAAAAGCTACTGATCAGTTCACCGAGTTTCGAATCTACCGGCCGGGAACGGAGCGAAAAGAGCCGCACCAGGTGATTCGCGCCACGGCATGGCCCCTGCCATGCTGTGCCGATCACGCACCACCGGCACTCACCGCATCGCGGAGGGAAAGCCACGGAATGGGACACATGACTACGGAATCCAAGGCGGCCAGGCCGGCGCTTCCGGCGAGTCCTCCCTTGACCGAGCGTCAGGAGGCCCGGCGCCGCCGCATCCTGCACACCAGCGCCAGGCTGGCCAGCCGCGGCGGCTTCGACGCCGTCCAGATGCGCGAGGTGGCCGAATCCTCCGGCGTCGCCCTCGGCACCCTCTACCGCTACTTCCCGTCCAAGGTGCACCTGCTCGTCGCCACCATGCAGGACCAGCTCCAACACATGCACGAGACGCTGCGCAAACGCCCCCCGGCGGAGGAGGACCCCGGCGCCCGGGTCGCCCAGACCCTGATGCGGGCCTTCCGCGCCCTCCAGCGCGAACCGCACCTGGCGGACGCGATGGTGCGTGCGCTGACCTTCGCCGACCGGTCCGTCAGCCCCGAGGTGGACACCGTCTCCCGGCTGACCACCGCGATCATCCTGGACGCCATGGGGCTGGACGGCCCGCCCACCCCCGAGCAGCTCTCCGCGGTCCGGGTCATCGAGCACACCTGGCATTCGGCGCTGATCACCTGGCTGTCCGGACGGGCCTCGATCGCCCAGGTGAAGATCGACATCGAGACGGTCTGTCGACTGATCGACCTCACGGCCCCCGGGCGGGGACAGATGCGGTGAGGGTGGGGGCTGGTGGGGCCCGGTGGGGCCCGGCGGGCTTGCTGGGCTTGCTGGGCTTGCTGGGCTTGCTGGGCTTGCTGCGGCCTTCGGGCCTGTTGGGCCTGCGCCTCCTGTTGGGCCGGCCCCTCCTGTTGGGCCCGATAAGCCCGGCCAGCCCGTTAACCTCCTTGTGAATGCGGGTAGTTGGCCCGCAAGGGGCCCTCCCGCCCCCTACGGGATCAACCACCCCACCCCCTAAGGGCCCCGCCCCCGGCCACTCACCCGGCCGGCCGCCCCCGGTCGCCCCGGTCGCCCCGGCCGCCCCCGGTCACTCGTCCGGCGGGAAGACCGCCTCCCCGCCCTCCGCCGCGGTGATCGTGATCGCCTCCACCGGGCACCCCTCGGCCGCCGCGAGCACGCCGTCCGCGGCCTCCGTCTCCGGTTCGACGGGGTGCGACTGGCGTGCCGCGTCCAGCCGGAACCGCTCCGGCGCGATCCCGGCGCACAGCCCGGACCCGATGCAGACCCGCCGGTCCACCGCCACCCGCCAGCGCTCCGCCATCAGGCACCCGCCGGCAGGTGGATCATCTTGTGCTCCAGGTACTCGGCGAACCCCTCGGGCCCGAACTCCCGCCCGATCCCGGAGTTCTTGTAGCCGCCGAACGGCCCGAGCATGTCGATGCTGAAGGTGTTCACCGAGTACGTCCCGGTGCGCACCCGCCGCGCGAGGTCGATGCCGTGCTCGGTGTCCGCCGTCCACACCGACCCCGACAGCCCGTACTCCGAGTCGTTGGCGATCCGCACCGCCTCCGCCTCGTCCCCGTACGGCAACAGGCAGATCACCGGCCCGAAGATCTCCTCGCGGGCGATCCGCATCCCGTTGTCGACCTCGCCGAAGAGCGTCGGCTCGACGTACCAGCCGGTCGGCTGCCCCTTCGGCCGGCCGCCGCCGGTCAGCACCTTGGCGCCTTCCTTCTGCCCCAACGCGATGTAGTCCAGCGACCGCTGCTGCTGACGGCGGGCGACCAGCGGCCCGAGCTCGGTGGCCGGATCCAGCGGGTCGCCGACGGTCAGCGCGCCCGCCGCCGCCGCGAACCGCTCGGCGATCTCGTCGTAACGGCTGCGCGGGGCGAGGATCCGGGTCTGCGCCACACACGCCTGCCCGTTGATCATCCAGGCGAACGGCACGATCCCGGCCACCGCCGCGTCCAGGTCCGCGTCCGGCAGGATCACCGCCGCGGACTTGCCGCCCAACTCCAGCGTCACCCGGGTGAGGTTGCGGGCCGCGACCTCCATGACCCGCTTGCCCGCCGCCACCGACCCGGTGAACGACACCTTGTCCACGCCCGGGTGCCCGACCAGGTACTCGCTCACCTCCCGGTCGGCCGGCAGGATCGACAGCACCCCCTCCGGCAGGCCGGCCTCCGACACGATCTCCGCGAGCAGATACGCGTCCAGCGGGGTCTCCGGCGAGACCTTCAGCACCACCGAGCACCCGGCCAGCAGCGCCGGCGCGAGCTTGGCGGCGGCGGTGAACTGCGGGACGTTCCACGGCACGACGGCCGCCACCACCCCCACCGGCTCCCGGCGCACCAGCAGCGGCCCCAGCACCCCGGCCCGCCGCTCCTCGAACGTGAACTCCCGCGCCACGGTGAGCGCCGCGTCCCACACCAACATCGCGGCCAGCGACTGCACCATGACGCCCGAGGTGACCGGCGTGCCGTTCTGCGCTCCGATGACCCGCGCGAACTCCTCGCTCCGCGCCGCGAACGCGTCCTTGATCCGGCCGACCACCGCGATCCGTTCGTCCAACGGGGCGTTCGCCCACACCCCGGACTCGAAGGACGCCCGGGCCGCGGCCACCGCCCGGTCGACATCGGCCCGCGCGGCGTGCGGGACCCGGCCGATGACCCGTTCGGTGTGCGGCGAGACGACCTCGATCGTGTCCGGCCCGGCCGGATCGACCAACTCACCGCCTATATAGAGCTTTCCGTACTCGACGAGGTCGCTCATAGCTGGCCGCCTCCCGACGGTTTCGACGGATCACGCTCTCGACGGATAACGATTCCTGACGCTCCATCAGAATCACGCACCACCAGAACTGATATCAGTTCCACCCCGCGGAGTCCACGCCCACTACCCGAATCCCAACTCCCGCCGACGACCGGGCAGTCACCCTGTCAATGAAACGCGTTCTAGTTATAGTTGAGGCGACAACGGCGCAGGAGGGGACGGGACCCATGGCACCGCAGGTGATCGACCACAAGGGCGGGGTATGGAGCATCGCCGTCCCCATCCCGGACAACCCCCTCGGCCACACCCTCGTCCACCTCCTGGAGACCGACCGCGGCCCGGTCCTCATCGACACCGGCTGGGACGACCCGGACTCCTGGGACACCCTCACCGCCGGCGTCACCGCCTGCGGCTTCGAACCCACCGACCTGCACGGGGTGGTGATCACCCACCACCACCCCGACCACCACGGGCTCTCCGCCAAGGTGCGGGAGACCTCCGGCGCGTGGATCGCCATGCACGCCGCGGACGCCGCACTGGTCCGGCGCAGCCACGCGGCCCGACCGGGGCAGTGGCTCGACTACCTCCTCGTCAAACTCACCACGGCCGGGGCACCGGAGGACCACCTGGAGCCCCTACGGGCCGCCCGCGCCGCCGGGCGCGGCCGGAAACTTCCCGGGCGGCGGGCCGCGCTGCCCGACCGGGCCATCGAGCCCGGCGCACTCCTCGACCTCCCCGGCCGCCGCATCCGCGCGATCTGGACACCGGGCCACACGCCCGGCCACGTCTGCCTCCACCTGGAGGAGGCACACCCCGCGCAGCAGGACGCCCCCGCCTCGACCCGCCCGACCGGCTTCGGGCGGCTCTTCTCCGGCGACCACCTCCTCCCCGGCATCACCCCGCACATCGGCCTGTACGAGGACCCCGACGACGTCGCCCCCGATCTGCTCGACCGGGGCGACCCGCTCGGCGACTACCTCGACTCCCTCGAACGCATCGCCCGCCTCGCGCCGGCCGAGGTGCTGCCGGCGCACCAGCACGCCTTCCCGGACGCGGCCGGACGCGTCCGGGAGCTGATCGCCCACCACGAGGAGCGCCTAGCCGACCTCCGCACGCTGCTCCGTGAGCCGTGCACCTCCTGGCAGCTCGCCACGTCCATGCAGTGGAACCGCCCCTGGGAGCAGATCCCGCCCGCCTCCCGCACCATCGCCGTCTCCGAGGCCGAGGCCCACCTCCGCCACCTGATCAAACGGGGCCACGCCGAGCCGGTCCCCGGCTCCTCGCCCACCCGCTACGTGGCGGTGTAGCCGGCTCGCCGGGTGGGGGACGGCGGGGTGCGCGCTCGGCCGGACCCGGCGGGTTCCGGGGTGCTCGTCGTGGCGGCGGGCGGGGTGGCCGTTCGCGACCGCCACACACCGCCACGGCCCGGCGGTGCGCCCGGCGCCACCGCAACCACCCCGTGCGGGACACCTCGCGGTCGGCGCCGGCGCCGACGTTAAAGTGTGCGGGACAACTTCATCCGTACCCGATCGGGGGAAGCCGGTGGAAATCCGGCGCTGACCCTCCCCCAAGCTCTCGGCTTCGCTCAAGCCCGGGGGCACCCCTATCCGTGAGCAACGGCCGCCCGAGCGCGGCCCTGCGAGCCGGAGCACCCGGTGGGGCACGACCAAGGCTCCCGCCACCGGACCCGCCGCCCGTGCGGCCGGCCGGTGCGCGGCACCGTCGAGGTATACGGAGCCGAGCCCGGTGCCACCGCGCCGCACCCCGACGGTGCGCGCGGGCGGTCACCCGAGCGCGGCTCTGCTTCGTACCCCGCCGCGACCCGACCGACCCGAGAGGCACCCATCCGATGGCCCGCATGGCCCCCACGGCTCCCCCTGCCCCCGCGCCGCAGCCGCAGCCGCACTCCGCCGCCCCCCGGGCGCGCCGCGCCGCCACGGCGTTGGCCGCCGTGGCGACCGCAGCCGTGCTGGCCGGTGCCGCGGCCCCCGCCGCCTACGCCGCCGGCCCGGCGGCCCCGTCGCAGCAGAAGTTGCCGAAGGGGTTGTACGGGAGCGCGGATCCGCAGTACGACGGCGTGTGGCGGCAGTCGCTGGCGTTGCTGGCGCAGCACACGGTCGGGGTGCGCCCGGCGGCGTCCGCCGTGGACTGGCTGGCCGGCCAGCAGTGCGCCGACGGCGCGTTCGCGGCGTTCCGGGCCGATCCGGGCAAGGCGTGCGACGCCGGCACGATGCGGGACACCAACCAGACGGCCGCCGCGGTCCAGGCGCTGACCGCGCTCGGCGGGCACGGCGACGCGGTGCAGAAGGCCGTGGGGTGGCTCACGTCCGTCCAGCACGCGGACGGCGGCTGGAGTTCGATGCCCGGCGGGGAGGGCGGCGCGGAGAGTGACGCCAACTCCACGGCCGTGGTGATCGGGGCGCTCGCCGCGACGGGTGCGAAGCCGGAGTCGGTGACGGCGAAGGGCGGCAAGACACCGTACGGCGCGCTGCTGGGGTTCCAGCTGGGGTGTGATGCGAAGGAGGCCGAGCGCGGGGCGTTCACCTTCCAGCTGAAGAACGCCGCGCCGAACGCCGACGCGACCGCCGCCGCGGTCACCGCGGCGCTGGGCAAGGGCTTCGTCGTGGCGCCGGCGGGCAAGGACGCGGACCAGCCGGTCAAGGCGCTGGACTGTGCGAAGGGCGGCGTGTCGGGCAGCGGCGCGGATGCCCGGGCGGCGGTCGCGGACGGCGGCGCCGGCTGGCTGGTCGGGCAGTTGGACGCGAGTGGGCAGCATCTGAAGTCGGCGATGCCGGGCGCCGAGCAGCAGCCCGACGTCGGCAACACCGCGGACGCGGTGGTCGCGCTGGCGGCCGGTGGGCACGGCGCGGCCGCGCAGAAGCCGCTGGTGTGGCTGGAGAAGAACGCCGCGGGCTGGGCGAAGCAGCACGGCCCGGCCGCGTACGCGCAGCTGATCCTCGCCGCGCACGCCACCGGCACCGACCCGCGGTCCTTCGGCGGCGCCGACCTGGTGGCCGCGCTCAACGCCACCGGGCCCGAGCCGGCCGGCAGCAGTGCGCCGTCGCCGGCCGCAGGACAGAACGCCCAGGACGCCAAGGACGCCGGCGGCAGTGGTGGCATCGGGCCGTGGTGGATCATCGGCGTCGGGCTGGCCATCGGCGCCGGCATCGGCTTCCTGGTCAGCGGCCGCAACAAGAACAAGACCGGGCTGTGATGCGGGCGCGGCGGGCCGCCGGGGTGCTGCTGCTGGCGGGCGCGGCGGCCGGACTGGGGGCCGGGCCCGCGCAGGCGCAGGAGTACCGGTACTGGTCCTTCTGGGACGGCAAGCCGGCCGCGGCGGGCGGTGCGGCCGCCGCGTGGGCGTACGCCACGGAGGGGCCCGGTACCGCGCGGCCGGCCGACGGCGCCGTCGTGGGGTTCCGCTTCACGGTGAGCGTGGATTCGGCGAAGGCGGCCGGCCCGCGCACCGCCCCGGACTTCGCCGAGCTCTGCGACCGGACCCCGGCCCGTGCCGGGTCCAAGCGGGTCGGCGTGGTGATCGACTTCGGTTCCGCGGCGGACGCACCGTCGGGTGAGCGTCCGCCGGCGGGGCGGACGTCCTGTGCCCAGGTGCCGGCGGACGCCTCGGCGGGCGAGGCGCTGGCCGCGGTCGCCAAGCTGCTGCGGTACGACGCCGATGCGCTGCTGTGCGGGATCGCGGGCTATCCGCGGTCGGGCTGTGCGGAGCAGGTGAACGGCGGCGGGGCGGAGCCGACGGCGACGCCCGGTGCCTCGGGCGCGGCCGGCAAAGACGACAACGGCGGCGACGGCGGGCCGTCGGCCGGTCTGGTCGGCGGGATCGGGGCCGTGGTGGTGCTGGGCGCGGCCGGCGTGTGGCAGGCGCGCCGGCGGCGCGGATGAGCGCGCCGCGGGCCACCCGGAGTACCGCATTGCACGCGGGCGCCTGGTGGGTGTGGGCGCTCGGCCTGGCGACCGCGGCGTCCCGGACCACCAATCCGCTGCTGCTGGGGCTGCTGGCGGGGGTGGCCGGCTATGTCGTGGCGGTGCGCCGGACGGATGCGCCGTGGGCGCGGTCGTACGGGGCGTTCGTCAAGCTCGGGTTGGTGGTGCTGGGCATCCGGTTGGTCTTCGCGTTCGTGCTGGGTTCGCCGATCCCGGGTACCCACACCTTGGTGACGTTGCCCGAACTCCCGTTGCCCGACTGGGCGAAGGGGGTCCGGGTGGGCGGCCGGGTCACCGCGGAGGGCATGCTCTTCGCGTTGTACGACGGGCTGAAGCTGGCCGTCCTGCTGATCTGTGTGGGGGCCGCGAACGCGCTCGCCAATCCGGCCCGGCTGCTCAAGTCGCTGCCCGGTGCGCTGTACGAGGTGGGGGTGGCGGTGGTGGTCGCGATGACCTTCGCGCCGAATCTGGTGGCGGACGTGCAGCGGCTGCGGGCGGCGCGGCGGTTGCGCGGCCGGCCGGACCGCGGGGTGAAGGCGCTGCTCCAGGTCGGGATGCCGGTGCTGGAGGGTGCGTTGGAGCGGTCGGTGGCGTTGGCCGCGGCGATGGACGCCCGTGGGTACGGCCGGACCGCGCAGGTGCCGCCGGCGGTGCGGCGGTTGACGTCGGTGTTGACGTTGGGCGGGCTGCTCGGGGTGTGTGCGGGGTCGTACGGGTTGTTGGGTGATTCCGGCGGGGGTTACGGGCTGCCGCTGTTGCTGGTCGGACTGGTGGCGGCGCTGGCCGGGCTGTGGTTGGGGGGTCGTCGGTCGGTCCGGACCCGCTATCGGCCGGAGTCGTGGGGGGTGCGGGCCTGGCTGGTGTCGGGGGCGGGGGTCGCGGTGGCGGCGTTGATGATCGCGGCGAACGGGTACGCGCCGGGTGCGCTGCATCCGCCGGCGGTGCCGTTGACGGCGCCGGTGCTGCCGCTGTGGCCGGCGTTGTCGCTGCTGGTGGGGCTGGTGCCGGCGGTGGTGGCGCCGGTCCCGGTGCGGTCCGGGGGCACCGCGCCGGCGGGACGGTCCGCACCGGCCGCCTCATCCGCTGTGGCCCGCGCGTCTGCCACGACCGGCTCGTCCGGCTCATCCGCCCCGTCCACCTCATCCGCCTCATCCGCCTCATCCGGCTCGTCTGCCGCGTTTGCCCGACGCTCCGATCCCGATCCCGATCCGTTCACGAAGGAGCCCACCCCGTGATCCGCTTCGAGCAGGTCTCGGTCACCTATGGGGACGCCGCCGCGCCGGCCGTCCAGGGGGTCGATCTGACCGTGCCCGAGGGGGAGTTGTGCCTCCTCGTCGGCCCGTCCGGGGTCGGCAAGTCGACCCTGTTGAACGCGGTGTGCGGGCTGGTGCCGCACTTCACCGGTGGCACCCTGCACGGTCGGGTGACCGTCGACGGGCGGGACACCCGGACCCATCCGCCGCGCGAATTGGCCGATGTGGTCGGCACGGTGGGCCAGGATCCGCTGGCGCACTTCGTCACCGACGCCGTCGAGGACGAGTTGGCCTACGGCATGGAGTCCCTGGGGTTGGCGCCGGACGTGATGCGTCGGCGGGTCGAGGAGACCTTGGACCTGCTGGGGCTGGCCGAGCTGCGGGACCGGGCGATCGGCACGTTGTCGGGTGGGCAGATGCAGCGGGTGGCGATCGGTTCGGTGCTGACCGCCCACCCGAAGGTGCTGGTGCTGGACGAGCCGACGTCGGCGCTGGACCCGGCGGCCGCGGAGGAAGTACTGGCGGTGTTGCAGCGGCTGGTCCACGACCTGGGGACGACGGTGTTGATGGCCGAGCACCGGCTGGAGCGGGTGGTGCAGTACGCGGACCAGGTGATCCTGCTGCCGGGGCCGGGTGCGGCTCCGGTGATGGGCGAGCCGGCCGGCGTGCTGGCCGCGTCCCCGGTGCGGCCGCCGGTGGTCGAACTGGGTCGGCTGGCCGGCTGGTCGCCGTTGCCGCTTTCGGTGCGCGATGCCCGTCGCAAGGCGGCGCCGTTGCGGGAGCGGTTGTCGGCGGTGGCCGCACCGTCGCCCGGGCCGGCGGCGGCGCCGGTGGCGGACGCGGAGCCGGTCGCCGAGGTCGCGGGGCTGGGCGTCCATCGGGACCGGACGCCGGTGCTGCACGGTGTCGGGCTGACGGTCCGGCCGGGCGAGACGGTCGCCCTGATGGGGCGCAACGGGGCGGGGAAGTCGACGTTGCTGCGCACGCTGGTCGGGATGCACCAGCCGTCGTCGGGGTCGGTACGGGTCGGCGGGGTGCCCCCGCACCGGACCCGGCCGCGGGATCTGCTCCGCCGGGTCGGGTTGGTGCCGCAGGAACCGCGTGATCTGTTGTCGGCGGACACCGTGGCGGCCGAGTGTGTCGCGGCGGACCGGGACGCGGGCGCGCCGGAGGGCAGTTGCCGGGAGTTGGTGGCCCGCTTGCTGCCGGGGGTGCGGGACGCGGCGCATCCGCGGGATCTGTCCGAGGGGCAGCGGCTGGCGCTGGCGCTGGCGGTGGTGTTGACCGCGCGGCCGCCGTTGCTGTTGTTGGACGAGCCCACCCGCGGGCTGGACTACGCGGCCAAGGCCCGGTTGGTCGAGGTGGTGCGGGGGCTGGTGGCCGAGGGGCAGGCGTGCGTGTTGGCCACCCATGACGTGGAGTTGGCCGCCGAGTTGGCGCACCGGGTGGTGATCCTGGCGGACGGGGAGGTCGTCGCCGACGGTCCGACCGAGGACGTGGTGGTCTCCTCGCCCGCGTTCGCCCCGCAGGTCGCCAAGGTGCTGGCGCCGCTGCCGTGGCTGACCGTGGCGCAGGTGGCCCGTTCGCTGGACGGGGCTCCGGCGTGACGGCGGACGGTCGGCAGGTGCGGGCGGTCCGGCTCGGTCCGCGGTCGGTGGCGGCGCTGTGTCTGGTGTCGGCGATCGGGGTGGTGGCCTTCGGGTGGCCGTTGTTGGCCGGTTCCGGTTCGGGGTTGGCGCATTCCCAGGACGCGCCGTGGTTGTTCGCCGCGCTGTTGCCGTTGTTGCTCGCGGTGGTGGTGGCGACCGTCGCGGACGCTGGCCTGGATGCCAAGGCGATCGCCATGCTGGGTGTGCTGGCCGCGGCGGGGGCCGCGCTGCGGCCGCTGGGTGCGGGGACCGCGGGCATCGAGCCGATGTTCTTCCTGATGGTGTTGTCGGGGCGGGTGCTGGGTCCTGGTTTCGGTTTCGTGCTGGGGTCGGTGGCGATGTTCGCGTCGGCGTTGCTGACCGGGGGCGTCGGGCCGTGGATGCCGTTCCAGATGTTGTCGATGGGGTGGGTGGCGATGGGCGCGGGCCTGTTGCCGGGGCCGGACCGCTGGCGCGGCCGCCGTGAGTTGGTGCTGCTGGCGGGGTACGGGGCGGTGGCGTCGGTCGGCTACGGGTTGGTGATGAACCTCCAGGGCTGGCCGTACATCGGGGGGCTGGCGTCGGGCGTCTCGTTCGTGCCGGGTGATCCGCTCTCCGCCAATCTGACGCGCTATCTCGCGTACTGCCTGGCCACGTCGCTGGGGTGGGACCTGCCGCGGGCGGTGGTCACCGTCGTGCTCACGTCGACGCTGGGCGGCACGGTGCTGAAGGCGTTGCGCCGGGCGACGCGTCGGGCGGCGTTCGAGGCGCCGGTGGCGTTCACGGAACCGGTGGCGTTCACGGAACCGGCCGGGCCGCCGGGCGGGCCCCAGAGGCCCGCCCGACCCTGATCCGTCGGATCGGCGCTACAACCGCTGGATGATCGTCGCGGTCGCCAGTGCCCCGCCCGCGCACATGGTGATCAGGGCGAACTCCTTGTCGCGGCGTTCGAGTTCGTGGAGGGCGGTGGCCAGGAGGCGGGCGCCGGTGGCGCCGACGGGGTGACCGAGGGCGATGGCGCCACCGTTGACGTTGACCTTCTCCAGGTCCTGGCCGAAGACCTGGGCCCAGGACAGCACGACGGAGGCGAACGCCTCGTTGATCTCGACCAGGTCGATGTCCTTGAGGGACATACCGGCCTTGCCCAGGACGGCCCGGGTGGCGTCGATCGGCCCGTCGAGGTGGAAGTGCGGGTCGGAGCCGACCAGTGCCTGGGCGACGATGCGGGCCCGGGGCTTGAGGCGGAGCGCGCGGGCCATCTTCTTGGAGGCCCACAGCAGGGCGGCGGCGCCGTCGGAGATCTGCGAGGAGTTGCCGGCGGTGTGGACGGCGGTGGGCATGACGGGTTTGAGGCCGGCGAGCGCCGCCATGCTGGTGTCGCGCAGCCCTTCGTCGCGGTCGACCAGGCGCCACATGCCCTGGCCGGCGGCCTGCTCTTCCTCGCTGGTGGGGACCTGGACGGCGAAGGTCTCGCGCTTGAAGCGCTCCTCGGCCCAGGCGGTGGCCGCGCGTTCCTGGGAGAGCAGGCCGAGCCCGTCGACGTTCTCGCGGGTCAGGCCGCGGTGGCGGGCGATCCGTTCGGCGGCCTCGAACTGGTTGGGCAGGTCGACGTTCCATTCGTCGGGCCAGGGTTTGCCGGGGCCGTGTTTGGAGCCGCTGCCGAGGGGGACGCGGGACATCGCTTCGACGCCGCAGCCGATGCCGATGTCGATGACACCGCCCGCGATCATGTTGGCGACCATGTGGTTGGCCTGTTGGGAGGAGCCGCACTGGCAGTCCACGGTGGTGGCGGCGGTCTCGTAGGGCAGGCCCATGGTGAGCCAGGCGTTGCGGGCCGGGTTCATGGACTGTTCGCCGGCGTGGGTGACGGTGCCGCCGACGATCTGCTCGACGCAGTCGGGCTGGATGCCCGTACGGGCGAGGAGTTCGCGGTACGTCTCGCCCAGGAGGTAGGCGGGGTGGAGGTTGGCGAGCGCACCTCCGCGCTTGCCGATGGGGGTGCGTACGGCTTCGACGATGACGGGTTCCGCGGCCATGACTCAACTCGTCCTCTCCTCGCGTCCGTGGGCGTCCCGACGCCCACGGAGGGAAGAACTAGTACGCGTTCTAGTTCTGCGAACAGTCTCGTGAGCCGTCCGGTATGGCGCAAGAGGGCTGCAACGCACTTGTGCACAAGAGGGGTTGCCATGACCCTTGCCACTTGTAGAACTCGTTACTACCTTCACCGCCGACCTGCATCTGATGGGCCGTCAGACCTTTGGGTCGGGCGACGGTACCCTCAGGGCGTCCGACGTCAGCTGGACCAGGAGTCGCCGATGCACTGCCCCGCGCTGCCCGAAGGGTTCGACTTCACCGACCCCGACGTCTACCAGTCCCGGGTCCCGCTCCCGGAGTTCGCACGGCTGCGGCAGACCGCGCCCGTGTGGTGGAACGCCCAGCCGCACGGCATCGCCGGCTTCGACGACGACGGCTACTGGGTCGTCACCCGCCACCAGGACGTCAAGGAGGTCTCCACCAAACCGGAGGTCTTCTCGGCCAATCTCAACACCTCGATCATCCGGTTCAATCCGACCATCTCCCGCGACCAGATCGAGGTCCAGAAGCTGATCATGCTGAACATGGACCCGCCGGAGCACACCCGGGTCCGGCAGATCGTGCAGCGCGGCTTCACCCCGCGGGCCATCCGCGCCCTAGAGGAGGCGCTGCGCCACCGGGCCGCGCAGATCGTCGAGGAGGCCCGGCACAAGGGCTCCGGCGACTTCGTCACCGACGTCGCCTGCGAACTCCCCCTCCAGGCGATCGCCGAACTCATCGGCATCCCGCAGGAGGACCGGACCCGGATCTTCGACTGGTCGAACAAGATGATCGCCTACGACGACCCGGAACTCGCCATCACCGAAGAGGTCGGCGCCAACGCGGCCGTGGAGCTGATCTCGTACGCGATGAACCTCGCCGCGGCCCGCAAGGAGTGCCCGGCGCAGGACATCGTCAGCCGGCTGGTGGCGGCCGAGCACGAAGGGAACCTCGGCTCCGACGAGTTCGGCTTCTTCGTGCTGCTGCTGGCGGTGGCCGGCAACGAGACCACCCGCAACGCCATCACCCACGGTATGCACGCCTTCCTCACCCACCCCGACCAGTGGGAGCTCTACAAGCGCGAGCGACCGGCGACCGCCGCCGAGGAGATCGTGCGGTGGGCGACCCCGGTGGTCTCCTTCCAGCGCACCGCCACCCAGGACACCGAACTGGGCGGCGCACGGATCAGGAAGGGCCAGCGGGTCGGGATCTTCTACTCCTCCGCCAACCACGACCCTTCGGTCTTCGACCACCCCGAGGTCTTCGACATCACCCGCGATCCCAATCCCCACCTGGGCTTCGGTGGCGGCGGCCCGCACTTCTGCCTGGGCAAGTCGCTGGCCGTACTGGAGATCAACCTGATCTTCAACGCCCTCGCGGACGCCGTGCCCGGGATCTCCCTGGCCGGCGACCCGCGACGGCTGCGCTCCGCCTGGCTCAACGGCGTCAAGGAACTCCAGGTGCACTACCGCTGAGGGAGAGCACCGCCAGGGTGAGCACCTCCAGGACGCCGACGCTCAGCAGCGCCACCACCAGTCGGCGCCGCAGCGTGCGGTAGGCGCCCTCGTATGCGGTCCGCAGTGCGGCGCTGCGGACCGCGATGCGCTCCAGATAGGAGCGGGACACCTCGCGCCGCTCCCGGCAGTAGTGCCGGACGACGTCCTCCCGCTGGGAGTCGGTGAGCCAGGGCAGCCGGTCGCAGAATTCCGCCGCCTGACTGCGGGCCCGCTCCTTTTCCGCCTCCCACAGCAGATAACCCTCGATCTCGTTGATCGTCTCCGCCGCGTGGAGGTCTTCTCCCCCGTCGATCTCCTTGGCCATGGGAATGTCCTTACGCCTCGATCGCGGCCGCGATGTCCGGATGGTGCAGGTCGAACGCCGGGGATTCCGAGCGAATACGCGGCAGGGACCTGAAATTGTGCCGTGGCGGTGGGCAGGACGTCGCCCACTCCAGCGAACGGCCGTAGCCCCACGGGTCGTCCACCTCGACCTTCTCGCCGTACTTGGCGGTCTTCCAGACGTTGTAGAGGAACGGCAGGATCGACATGCCGAGAAGGAACGAGGAGATGGACGAAACGGTGTTCAGGGTGGTGAATCCGTCGGCGGCGAGGTAGTCGGGAATGCGGCGCAGCATGCCCTCGGCGCCCAGCCAGTGCTGGACCAGGAACGTGCCGTGGAAACCGATGAACAGCGTCCAGAACGTGATTTTCCCCAGCCGCTCGTCGAGCATCTTGCCGGTGAACTTCGGCCACCAGAAGTGGAATCCGGCGAACATCGCGAAGACGACCGTGCCGAAGACCACGTAGTGGAAGTGGGCCACGACGAAGTACGAGTCGGAGATGTGGAAGTCCATCGGCGGCGACGCCAGGATGACGCCGGTCAGACCACCGAAGACGAAGGTGATCAGGAAGCCGATCGCCCAGAGCATCGGCGTCTCGAAGGACAGCGAGCCCTTCCACATCGTGCCGATCCAGTTGAAGAACTTCACACCGGTCGGCACGGCGATGAGGAACGTCATGAAGGAGAAGAACGGCAGCAGTACACCGCCGGTCACATACATGTGGTGCGCCCACACCGTCACCGAAAGGCCGGCGATGGAAATCGTCGCGGCGATCAGGCCGATGTAACCGAACATCGGCTTCCGGGAGAAGACCGGAATGACCTCGGAAATGATGCCGAAGAATGGTAGGGCGATGATGTACACCTCTGGATGGCCGAAGAACCAGAAGAGGTGTTGCCAGAGCAATGCGCCGCCATTGGCCGCATCGAAGACATGGGCACCGAATTTACGGTCCGCCTCCAGGGCGAACAGCGCGGCGGCCAGCACCGGGAAAGCGAGCAGGACCAGCACACCGGTCAGCAGCACGTTCCAGGTGAAGATCGGCATCCGGAACATCGTCATGCCCGGGGCGCGCATGCAGATGATGGTGGTGATGAAATTGACCGCGCTGAGGATCGTGCCGAAGCCGGAAAAGGCCAGACCCATGATCCACATATCGGCGCCGACGCCGGGGGAATGCACCGCGCCGGAGAGCGGCACGTACCCGAACCAGCCGAAGTCCGCCGCCCCTTGCGGCGTGAGGAAGCCGGCGACCGCGATCAGTGAGCCGAAGAGGTAGAGCCAGTAGGCGAACATGTTCAGCCGCGGGAACGCCACGTCGGGCGCGCCGATCTGCAACGGCATGATCCAGTTCGCGAAACCGGCGAACAACGGCGTCGCGAACATCAGCAGCATGATCGTGCCGTGCATCGTGAACGCCTGGTTGAACTGCTCGTTCGACAGCAACTGGTGGCCGGGCCGGGCGAGTTCGGCGCGCATCAGCAGCGCCAGCAGGCCACCGACGCAGAAGAAGGCGAAGGCGGTCACCAGGTAGAGCGTGCCGATGGTCTTGTGGTCGGTGGTCGTCAGCCACTTCACCGGGTTCCGCGGCGCGGTGGACCGCGCCGCGCCGGGCCATTGCGCGGCGGACCCGGCCGCCGGTGACGACAGTGCGGGGAGCTTCATGCCCCGTACGTGTCCGCCTCACCGTGGAACGTCACCGGTGGCGGGCCCCGAGCGGCCTCCCGCAGGGGTGCGAAGTCTCACGCCACCGGGGTGTGAAGATCGGGGCGGTGCCGGACACAGGGGGTTCATGAGCACGGACGATGCCTTCGCCGCGGCCTATCGCGCGCACTACTGGGCGGTCAGCCGCTTCGTGGCGCGGCGGCTGGACGCCCCGGCACACGAGGTCGAGGAGGTGGTGGCGGACGTCTTCTCCATAGCGTGGCGGCGCCGGGCCGAACTCCCCGACGCGCCGCTCCCCTGGCTGTACGGGGTGGCCCGGAACTGCCTGGCCAATACGGTGCGCGGGATCGGCCGCTACCGGCGACTGCTGCACCGGCTCGGCAACCACGAGGCGGCGCACGGCCGGCACACCGTTGCGAGTCCGGACGCCGAGCGGCCCGGCTCCTGGGTGCACGAGGCGCTGAACCGGCTGTCCGCCGGCGACCAGGAGGTGCTGCGGCTGACCGCCTGGGAGGAACTGACCGTCGAGGAGCTGGCGGTGGCCCTCGACTGCGGCCGGAGCGCGGCGGCCATGCGGCTGCACCGGGCCCGGCGCCGCCTCCGCACGGAGATCGACCGCACCCGGACCACCGTGTCCGCACCAGCAGGAGGCGACGGCAATGCGTGACGAACTGGAGCTGCTGCGGGCGGCCGACCCGGTGCCGGCCGGTGCGGACCGCTGGCGGGACCGCCCGCTGGACGCCACCGCGGAGCGCGGCCTGAACCGCCTGCTGCACCACACCCGCACCCGGCGGGCCCGCCGCCGTCTGGTGCTGCGCGCCGAGGCGGCCGTACTGGCGCTGGTCGCGGTGCTCGCCTTCACCCTCACCGACGCCGGCAGCAGCCCGGCCGTCGCGGCGCCCGCCGCGCTCGTCCCGCAGGCCGCCGGTGCCGCACCCTCACTGGACGGGCTGGCCCGCCTCGCGCAGGCCCGGGCCCGGACCGCCGGCCCCCAGGACGGGCCGCGGCGCGGCAGCCACCTGCAGAGCTGGAGCCTGTCCATGGGGACGGGCCCGGACGCGGCGTCCCCGGTGACCGTCCCCGAGGAACGCATCACCCGGTGGAACGCCGACGGCAGCGGCTCCGAACTGGTCGTGGCCACCGACCCGCAGCACCCGGGCCGCCCGGTCATCCACGACGACGACGGCCGCTGGCGGACCGTCAGCGACGGGAAGGTGCTGCACCGCGCGACCTACCCGGCGGGGTCGGGCGCACAGCACGACGGCCTCGCCGCCCGGACGAAGCCGCCCACCGACCCCACGGCGCTGCGGGCGCTGCTCGCCTCCCTCTACGGTGCGGCGAACCGCGACGGCGAGGACGCGTCGGCCGTCCCGCAACTGCTGATGGCGCTCTCCTCGTACCGTCAGGAGTGGACGCCGGGGCCGCGGGAGACCGCGGCGATCGTGCGGATGCTGGCGGACACCGAGGGCCTGCGGCCGGCCGGCGCGGTCACCGACCGACTGGGCCGGCGCGGGCAGGCGTTCGTACACGACGGGCCCGACGGCGCGATGGACGCCACCCGACAGATGGTGATCCTCGATCCGCGCACCGGCCAGCTCCTGGGCACGGAGATCACCTTCACCAAGGACCTGCCCGACTTCCGGATCACCGCGGGCCAGGTGATGTCCTACGAGGCGTGGATGCCGTGACACCCCCGCACGTGACGTCGCGCACCGGGACGCCTCCGCGCCGGGACGCCTCAGTACCGGGACGCCGGGGGTAGGGGTCCTGAGGGCGGGCGCGCGAAGCCGTCCGGTGATGGCGCGTAGGCCGCCCGAGTGGCGGGGTGCCGGCCCGTGGCCGATCCTGGAGGGACGCGACGATCCTTCGGCGCGGTGGTGCCCGACGCACCGCCGCGCCGTTTCCGTATGCGAACGAACACACCCCTGGATACCGACTCCCGCGTGACGCAGACCACAATCCACCTGCGGTTGCGGTCGATCTCCGCGAGATGGATCACAAACGGCGACCCCGTAAAAAAGTTCGCTGATGCACGTTTGCCCAGCGAGGAGGGGGTAGGCGGGTGACTGTGCAGTCATCCGCGCACTGTCCGTGATGACCCGGTCTGCCCGTATGGTCGACCTTTGCCCCTCCACGCCATGGCGGGGCATGTCCTTGTAGTCGTCCCAGAGAGCGCAGGCGAGCGAACACGTGCCGACGCAGTCCCCCCTCGCACCCGGGTCCCGTACGGGCGTCGGCAAAAGCACCGGCGCCACCCCCGAGCCGCAGCAGACCGCCCCCCAGCAGCAGACACCGGGCGAGGTCACCGTCGTCGACCCCGCGATGGTCAAGCGCGCGGTAT
This sequence comes from Streptomyces sp. NPDC058000, assembly GCF_042886435.1. Lineage (NCBI taxonomy): Bacteria > Bacillati > Actinomycetota > Actinomycetes > Kitasatosporales > Streptomycetaceae > Streptomyces > Streptomyces sp. NPDC058000. The sequence continues at coordinate 51,314 of NZ_JBHVQS010000046.1, read as the reverse complement.
CGGCGGCCGCCCTCGGCAATGCGATGGAGTGGTTCGACTTCGGCGTCTACAGCTACATCGCGGTCACCCTCGGCCATGTCTTCTTCCCGTCCGGGAACCCGACCGCGCAGCTGCTGTCGACCTTCGGCACGTTCGCCGCGGCCTTCCTGGTGCGACCGATCGGCGGGATGTTCTTCGGCCCGCTCGGCGACCGCATCGGCCGCCAGAAGGTCCTCGCCATCACCATGATCATGATGGCCGCGGGCACCTTCGCCATCGGCCTGATCCCCTCCTACGCCACGATCGGCGTCGGCGCACCGATCCTGCTGCTCCTCGCCCGCCTGGTGCAGGGCTTCTCCACCGGCGGTGAGTACGGCGGCGCCTCCACCTTCATCGCCGAGTACGCGCCCGACAAGAAGCGCGGATTCCTCGGCAGCTGGCTGGAGTTCGGCACCCTCGCCGGATACGTCGGCGGTGCCGGCCTGGTCACGCTGATGACCGCACTGCTGTCCACCGACGCCCTCCACTCGTGGGGCTGGCGGATCCCGTTCCTGATCGCCGGCCCGATGGGCATCATCGGCCTCTACCTGCGGATGCGGCTCGAAGAGACCCCGGCCTTCGCCCGGTTGGAGAAGGAGGCGCACGCCAAGGAGAAGGCGCGCCGCGAGGTCGAGAAGCGGATCGGGCTGCGCGAGATGGTCTTCGGCCAGTGGCGGGCGATGCTGCTCTGCGTCGGCCTGGTCCTGGTCTTCAACGTCACCGACTACATGCTGCTGTCGTACCTGCCGAGCTACCTCACCTCGGAGCTGAAGTACGACGAGACGCACGGCTTGATGGTCATCCTGGCCGTCATGGTCGCGATGATGTGCGTCCAGCCGTTCGTGGGCAAACTGTCCGACCGGTTCGGCCGCCGCCCGGTCATCGCCACCGGCTGCGTGGGCTTCCTGGTGCTGTCGGTGCCCGCGCTGCTGCTGATCCGTCAGGGTTCGCTGGCCGCCATCGTGGTGGGCACCGGCACGCTCGGCCTGCTGCTGGTGTGCTTCACCGCCGCGATGCCCTCCGCGCTGCCCGCGCTCTTCCCGACCAAGGTGCGCTACGGCTCGCTGTCGATCGGCTTCAACATCTCGGTGTCCCTCTTCGGCGGCACGACGCCGCTGGTGGTCACCGCCCTCATCGGCGCGACCGGCAACAAGATGCTGCCCGCCTACTACATGATGGCGGCGGCCGTGATCGGCATCGTCGCGGTCCTGCTGATGCCGGAGAGCGCCCGCAAGCCGCTGCCCGGCTCCCCGCCGGCGGTGGAGACCGAGGCCGAGGCCCGGCAGCTGACCGAGGCGGCCGCGGCCCGCTGAGCCGCACCCGACCCGCGCGACGGCCGGTCGCCGGACCCCTTTCAGGTCCGGCGGCCGGCCGTCCGTCATACGGGGCAGCGGGCGAAAAGGGGAACCGGTGACACCGCCCGTCCCGTCTGTGACCCTGGCGATCGTGGGATCACCGGGCGCGGAACAGGGGACCACCATGGCTGTGGCGGCAGGAACGACGGGTACGGGCGGCGGGGCGGGGCGCCGACGGGCACTGTGCCTGGTCCTGGTGCTGCTGGCCGTGCAGGTGGGCTGGCTCGCCCGCCCCGCGTACGCCTGTGGCTGCGGGGCGATGGTGCACGGCCCGGACACCACGATGGCGGTGCACCACGAGACGTCGGCGGTGCGCTGGGACGGCACCACCGAACGGATCGCCATGCGCCTGGCGGTCGACGGCACCGCCCCGGACGCCGCCTGGATCATGCCCGTCCCGCACCGCGCCACCGTACGGCTGGGCGATCCCGAACTCCTCGACGAACTGGACCAGATCACCGCCCCGGTCACCCGGCACCGCCACTACTTCTGGCCGCGTGCGGGCGACTGGCCCTTCGAGGCGGACTTCGACGGCTCCGCAGCCACCGCCCCGCCCCCGACCGACGCGTCGGTCGGCGTCGTCGGCCGCGAGCGGCTGGGCCCCTTCGACGTCGCCCGGCTGACCGCCACCGACCCCGACGCGCTGCGCAACTGGCTCACCGCCCAGGGCTTCCGCCTGCCGCCGGCACTGGCCACCGCCCTCCGCCCGTACGTGGACCGGCACTGGGAATACGTGGCGGTCCGGCTCGCCCCCGCCGACCACGGCACCCGCCTCACCGGCACCCTCGACCCGCTCCTGCTCTCCTTCGCCACCGAGAGCCCCGTCTACCCCATGCGGCTCTCCCGCCTCGCCACCACCCCGCAGGCGCTGAGCCTCTACCTCCTGGCCCCGCACCGGATGGAGCCACGCAGCGCCATCGGCGGCGCACCGCCGCACGTCCTCTACGCGGGCCGGATCGCACCGCAGGACGCCGTCCGCGACTTCGCCGGCCCCGCCCCCACCTTCCTGACCGCCCTCGACCAGAGCTTCCCGCAGCCGCAACGCATCGACGGCGACCACGAGTTCCACCGCACCGCCGCGGACACCCCGTACCAGCGGGTGCGCTACACCGACACCCTCCTGGAAGTCGGCGGCATCCCCCTCTGGATCCCCACCGTGGGCGCCGCCCTGCTCCTCCTGATGGCCACCGCCGCCCTGACCGCCGGCTGCCGCAGGCGCCGCCCGACGGTCCGGCACTTCCGGACACCGGCACCGCCGGCCTGACCGACCGCGCCCGCCGTCAGACGGCTTCGGCTTCGGCTTCGGCAACTTCGACGACGGCCGATACCGACCGGGTCGGCACGACGCGGTCGAGCCGGCAGCCGGAGCGGGTGAGCAGGGCCTCGAACTCGCCGGCGGTGCGCTCGCGACCCCGGTCACTTTCTGCGGCGGTCCACCGACTCCGCACCCCGGCTTCCGTGCCGGGCGCCGGGGTACGCACCACCAGGAGCACCGGTACCGGTCCGCCGCCGGCGTGGCACTACAGGGCCCGGTCGAGAACCTCCGCGACGACCGAGTACGACACGATGTGCGCCCGGGTCGGGTCCCCGAGGGGCGGGAACTCCAACCGCCGCCCCTCCTCGTCGAACCAGACCCGCCCAGCCACCAACTCCTCCGCCTTCTGCCGCGCGTAGTCGCGCGCCGCCGTCAACTGCGCCTTCGGTACGGCCAGATCGTCCGGGAGTCCAGCACCGCCCTCTTGGACAGCACCTACGCTGCCGTCGGCAATGTCACCGTGTCCTCCGGGCATGTTTCCCGTCCTCCCTGTCGCGGATCCCGGGTCTAGTCCGGGGCGGGCGTTACCTGTCCCGACACAGCACCGCATAACCGTCACAAACCAGCCGACTCCCCGACGACGCCCCGTTCACCGCCCCCGCACCAGAGGCAACCTGGCCAGCGGCGAGCCCCACCCGCCGGGGCGGGGAGGCATGCGGGCGGGCCGGCTCGGGTTGTCGGGTGGTCGGCCCTTGATCGACCCTTGGTCAGCCCTCGTTGGGCGGGACGATGAAGCCCCGCGTAGGACCGGACCGCGGCTTCCCAGGGGGCTCCGGGTTGGCTTCCCTGAACTTCGCCACGAAGGCGGCCAGGACGTCAGATGTGATGTCTTTGCGAGTCACGGGATCGGGGCTGTCATACACCCGCCACTTGCCCGCCGCATGCTCCGGATCCTCCGGGGCGACGACTCCCGGGATGCCGAGCCGCCGCAGCGTGGCGTCCACCTGCCGGGCCTCTTCCGCGTTCATGACCTCACCCTTCCGCCGTGCGTCCGGGGAGCCTAGTCACCGTCACCGCCGTGCGTGGCGCAGTTGCCGGGGTTGATCGGCCCGCAGCCTCCCGGCTTCGGCGTGTGGGAGCAACTGGCCGCCACGGCCACCAGGGCTTCGGTCGGCCCGGTCCACAGCTCGCGGTCCACCTGATGCCCGGCTTCCTCGATCAGGGCCACCGTCCGCGTCAGCGCCTGCGGGTCGTGGCGTCGGACGTCGGGCCGCTCCGGGTAGTGGTGCACGAACCGCCCCAGCCCCTCGCACAGCTTGGTGTACGGCCCGGTGTGCAGAATCAGGGCGTGCCAGCCCTCGTCCACCACGTTCGACGGCGTGATCTTCATGGTGGGGAACTTGGCCGCCGTGTGAACGAACTTCAGCGCTTCCATGACGATGCGGGCCGCCGTAGCCTCGTCCATGCCCGGGTTGTTGTCGAGAACCGTTGCGACGACACCCCCGAACGCAGCACGGGTGAGCAACTCGCGGACATCTTGCATGTGCGTACCTCCTCGTTGTGGTTTCCCTTAGCTGGGACGGGCATTGGGTGCTTCGGCTGCCCTGGGGCCGAAGCGGTTGCCCTCACCGCCCAGGACGGCACCGCAGTGAAGGGGCGGACCGGGGCTGCGGAACTCACCTGAAGCTCTCCGTGGTGAGAATTGAACTGTCGGCGCCGCCGGCCACCCCGGGGCCGACGGGCAGGACGTCGAGCAGCTTGCCCACGTCGCCGAGCCGGAAGGCCCCCAGCTCTACGTACGCGCGTCCCGTAGCCGTCACCAGGGGGCGCACCCTCACCGCCTCTGCCTCGGGAATTCCCGCGCGCACAAGGGCCGCTCGCAGCAGTGCCGCGCTGTGCTCCGCCTCCGCGCGAGCGCTCTTGTACTGCGCCATGGGGATCACGGGCGTGGCTCCTTCTTGTGCGGGTGTCGCCGGATCTCGGCATCCACCTCCGAGACCTTCAGAAGCTCAACAGGCGGAGTGGGATGGGCGGCTTGATTCGTCATGGGGTCGTCCCCTCGCACGTCGTGGAGCAACGAGCGTCCCGCCGTTCACCGGGACACAGGAACCTCGTACGTTTCCCACTTTGGGACGTCCCGCGAGTGCTAGAACGTCCCTAGCAACGTCCAGCGATGCGGGGTGACACTGACCATGCCGAACGAACGCCTACGGGCTGCCATGGTCGCGGGCGGGTGGACACACGCCGGGCTCGCCGAAGCAACCGGGGTCGATCCCAAGTCGGTTGAGCGCTGGGTCAACCTCGGACGCACCCCACGGCGAGTCACGGCGCTGAAAGCCGCCGAGACCCTGGGGGAAGACGTGCACGCATTGTGGCCATCTCTGCGCCAGGCACGGGCAGCACGAGCGGTGAGTCCTGAGTTGGTCGCGCTGTACGACAAGCGCGCGGACCTGCCCGTCTCGGTCTTCGTGGAGCTCCTCGCGGGAGCGCGGGAACACATCGACATCCTTGTGTACGCCGCCGTGTTCCTGCACGAGGCGTACCCCAGGCTCAACGACCTTCTGCGGGAACGGGCGGCGGAGGGGTGCAGCCTCCGCATCGCTGTCGGGGACGCCGACAGCGCCAACGTCCAACAACGGGGAAAAGAAGAGAAATTCGGGCACGGCATCGAATCCCGTTGTCGCCTGGCGCTGATGCATTACCGGCCCTTGCTCGCGGTGCCCGGCATCGAAGTGCGGACCCACGGTACGACCCTCTACAACAGCTTGTACCGAGCAGACGACCAAATCCTGGTCAACGCCCACGTGTGGGGCGTGAACGCCTATGGGGCACCCGTGTGGCACCTGCGGCGCAACAACGACGGCGGCATGTTCGACGCTTACACGGACAGCTTCAGCGCCGTATGGGAGACCGCCCGCCCCGTGGAAGGCTGAACCCATGGCACGGACCGAGTTCTACAACGATCCCCACGCGCCCGAGCCCAACAGTCTCGTCGTCGCCGCCTCTGCCGTCGTCACCGACGAATCAGGACGCGTACTGCTCCAGCGGCGACGAGACAACGACCTGTGGGCCCTGCCGGGCGGAGGCATGGACATGGGCGACAGCCTGCCCGGCTGCGCCGTACGAGAGGTCAAGGAAGAGACCGGGCTGAACGTCGAGATCACAGGTCTCGTCGGCACCTACACCGACCCCAAACACATCATCGCCTACAGCGACGGGGAAGTACGCCGCCAGTTCAACGTCTGCTTCACCGCCCGCATCGTGGGCGGGACACTGACAATCTCCGACGAGAGCACAGAACTCCGATTCGTCGCCCCGGGAGAGTTGGACGCCCTTCCCATCCACCACACCCAGCGCCTCCGGATTCAGCATTATCTAGAGCAGCGATCCGCGCCTTATCTCGGTTAGACGCACACCCAAGAACCCCAGCACCGAGAACTCCCCGGAGTCGAGCCTCGACTCCTATTCCCCCGTCGACGTCGACCTATAACCGCTCCGGGAACGGCCCATACATGCAGGCACCTCCCGGACCCGTTCAAAGCACCGAAAAAGCCACTACATTCATCTATCGACGACCACCCTTGAGGCCATCCACCCAGTTCACAGCGTTGCCGACGGTGGCCGAAGGGGCCCTCTGGCGACCTTGAAGCCCGTGATGTCGCCCGTAGAGCTCAGCCGGTATTACCTGTTGCAGGCCGCAATGACGCCTAGAATCACCGCGGCCACCAAGAACGTTGCAATGCAGCCGCATGCGGCGCTCTCTGCTTCTAACACCTTCCGCTCGCCGGTGGATCGGTCAGGTTCTGGACCTACCCCAACGTTGTTGGCTCAGCCCAACTCCCGCGGATGCCGGCCCTCTGGTCTCCGCCCGGACACTCGCCTCCACCGAGCCGCCGCAACCTCCGCACTGGACTTCCGTGCGCGATGCCACCGGCACAGGTACTGAAGGTTCGCCGGGTCGTGGTCGTCGCTCGGGACGATGTGGTCCACGTCCGTGGCCGGCACCGAGCACCGCGCCCCTGCGTCCCGCAGAACGGCCACGCATCGGAAGCCGTCCCGCTTCAGCACGGACATGCGCAACACTGGCCAGTTGCTGGGGAGTCGGAGCCGCCGTTCACTGCCATACGCTCCAAGACACTGCCTCTCGTGAACGGGCGGAACCCGTGCGCCTGAAAGTCGTCACTGATCGGCTGGTCGGTGGCCAGATTGCTGTACGCATAGCGCTCGACCTTCCGCTATGGCCGCCTTTGGCAGGTAAAAGAGCTGCCGGCGTGTGAGGCCAGGAGCGGTTTTCGGGGGGCAAGAACGCGGAGCCCACCATTCGGCGTAAGGGGGAGCGCGTGTGTTTGCCTGAGAAGGACCTGAGGGATCTAATGACCCACGAACCAACTCATTTGGCCTAACCACTCATCCAAGAGCGCCCAGAAGGGGGCTGGTTGGCGTGCCCGCGAACTCGAAATACACAGAAGATCCGCCGAGTCCATACATTGAAGTCCGCGTGGGGCAAGCTCGCTTCACTTGCGGTCGAGCCCCGGTCCGATTCACATCCGGCGTGATCACGCTCGCAGTGTCGTTCGCAACCTGGTGGTTCTCAACGCACTAGTAAGCCGATCCCCCATGGCCGCCCGTATGAGTCGGCTGTAGAGGCCGCACGAAGGCCACCGATTGCAGCCGAAGCGGTCCCATCCGGAATCGAACCGGTACCCTCCGCTCAACAAGCGGACCCTCTACCAGGGATGCGGAGGACCGTGGAAGAGATCCACGCGCTGGCCTTCGACGGTGCCGGCACGGCGCGTGCGCGGCGAGCCGTGAGCCGGGTCGTTTCCTCGGTCTTCTTCGTCGGCACGCCCGCGTTGTTCAGCTTCCTGGCAATGGCGGACGCCGACAGGCCCTCCAGCGCCCACGCCACACTGTCGCGGACGTCCGGCGCCTCCTCCGGGTCGGGGGCGGACGCACCACCGACAGCTTTCAACGCTTCACGCGCTCACCGGTGAACCCGTACCGAGCCCTGCCGGAGGTGTGGCCGCCGGCAGGGCGAACACCACGACGGCGTCCACGTGCCCAGCCCGGACGGCCGCCATCATCTCCTCGAACTCCGGGCGCTCCACGGTCGGGGCCCAACCGGAGCGGCCACGTCGGCGACGCTCCCCGCCAGGTCCCAGCCCTTCGCGGTGATCAGCGCCTCGCACTTCTCCCGCTGGGCCTCGGGACTGGCCTGGGAATCGTCCTCACGACGCTTTGACTGTCTGATGTAGGAGACTGCACGCACTTGGTCGAGATTACGACGCCGGTCAGGCGTCCGTTTCGTGAGAGGTGTCATGTGCCTAGCGTGGTAAAGATCAATGTGCTGACCGTCCCTGCCGAGCAGCGGGAGACGCTTGAGAAGCGGTTCGCCTCGCGTGCCGGTGCGGTGGAGAACTCGGACGGCTTCGAGTGGTTCGAACTCCTCCGGCCCGTCGAAGGCACCGACGACTACCTCGTGTACACCCGGTGGCGTGACGAGGCGTCGTTCCAGGCGTGGATGGAGGGGCCGATGAAGGCCGCGCACCAGGGCGGCAGTGACCGGCCGAAGCCGGCCGCCAGTGGGTCCACGGTGTGGTCGTTCGAGGTCGTGCAGCAGGCCGCGCCGAAGGGCGCGTAGCTCCGTACCGAGCGGCCCCCGGGCTGCGGTCGTCGGGCGTCGTGCGTCGGTCGTCGGGCGCCGGGCAGCCGCACCCGGGGCGGGCAAAACCGGTTGCACGCGGCCGTCCCGCGGCGTGACATGGCCCTCATGAGCGACGCTGCCGCCCCGTCCTGGACCATCGCCCCCGAGCCGGCCGCATCGGCGGTGGCACGGGCCCTGTTGCGCGAGTACTACACCGATGTCGCCGACCGCTATTACGTGTTGCACGAGGGGCGCCGCTCGACGCCGGAGGAGATCGACGAGGGCGTGGCCGAGTATCCGAGCGACGCCCTGATGCCGCCGCACGGGGTGTTGTTGGTGGCGCGGTACGGGGGCGAGCCTGTCGGGTGCGCCGGGGTGCGGCTGTTGGATGCCCGTACCGCCGAGCTGAAGCAGGTGTTCGTCCGGCCCGACCTGCGGGGTCTGGGCGCCGCGGGCCGGCTGCTGCGGGCCGCGGAGGCGGCCGCGGCCCGGCTGGGTGCCGAGCGGATCCGGCTGGACACCCGGCTGGACCTGACGGAGGCCGTCGCCCTCTACCGGCGGCGCGGTTACGTCGAGATCGCCCCGTACCACGACGATCGCTATGCGGAGATCTTCTTCGAGAAGCGGCTGGTGGGAATGGGGACGGGAACGGAGGCGGGGGCGGGGGCGGCGGATACGGCCGTCGGTCGGTGAGGGGCGGCTACTTGGTGAGGTCCGGTGGTTGCGGTGACCGCGGCGGGGTGTGGGCCGGGGTCCGCGGTACCAATGGGCGGGCGTCGCCGTTGTGCGGCTCCTCCTCGTCCGAGCCGCACAGTTCCGCCGTCAGCTCCTGGACGAGTTCGGTGAGGTCGGTGGGCCGGTCCTTGGTCCACCAGTCGCCCAGCAGTTGCGCCAGCGATGCCTGACGGGCCGCGGAGAGCCGCTCCGCGGTATCCCGGCCGTGGTCGGTGAGCAACAGCATCAGTCCTTCGCGTCGCGCCAGGCCGCGTGCCTCGACCTGCCGGACGCCCTCGCTGATCACGCCGAGCGGTACCCGGCTGCGCTCCGCGAGCAGTGCCGGTTCCACCGAGCCGTAGCGGTGGATGCGCAACACCAGCCAGCTGGCGGCCGGTTTGAGGTCCAGGCCGGCGCGGTTGGTGATCTTCTCGTAGATGTCCTTGCGGCCCGCCATGCTGCCGAGTTTGGACAGCGCGCGGGCGACCTCCTCATGGGAGGACCGCTCGACGGGGTTGGAGCAGAGGACCTCGCTGGTGTCGGGGGCGGTGACGCTGCCGCGCAGCGGCTCCTCCTTGAGGAACCAGGCCAGGGCGAAGGCCACGAGGACGATCGGCACGGCGTAGAGGAAGACGTCGGTGATGGAGGCGGAGTAGGCGCCGAGGACGCCGGCGGCCTGCGCGGGCGGCAGCTTGGTGATCGTTCGCGGGTCCTGGGCGATCGCCGACGGGGAGATGCCGGGCGGGAGCTGTGCTCCGGCGAGGACGTCGGCGATCCGTGGGCCGAGCCGGTTGGCGAAGATCGTGCCGAAGAGGGAGACGCCGAACGAGGCGCCGATGGAGCGGAAGAAGGTGGCGCCGGAGGTGGCCACCCCGAGGTCCTGGTAGGGGACGGCGTTCTGCACGATGAGTACCAGGACCTGCATGACCAGGCCGAGCCCGAAGCCGAAGACGAAGAAGTAGGTGCTCATCAGGGCGACGCCGCTGGACGGGTCGAGCTGGTGCAGGAGCAGCAGGCCCAGGGCGACCACGGCGGTGCCCGCGATGGGGAAGACCTTGTAGCGGCCGGTGCGGGAGACGATCTGCCCGGAGGCGGTCGACGAGAGCAGCATGCCGAACACCATCGGCAGCATGTGCACACCGGACATGGTCGGCGAGACCCGCTGGACGACCTGGAGGAACGTCGGCAGGTACGTCATCGAGCCGAACATCGCGAAGCCGATGACGAAGCCGATGACCGAGCAGAGGGTGAAGGTGCGCGAGGTGAACAGGCGCAGCGGAATGACTGGTTCCGCGGCCCGGCGTTCGACGACGATGAACGCGGCGAGCAGCGCGACGCCGAGTCCGGCGAGCAGCGCGGTCTGCCAGGAGCCCCAGGGGTAACTGACGCCGCCGAGCGAGGTCATCAGCACCAGGCAGGCGGCGACCGCGGCGATCAGGGCGGTGCCCAGGTAGTCGATGCGGTGCGGGGTGCGGCGGGCCGGGATGTGCAGCACGGCCGCGATGACGGCGAGCGCGACGACGCCGATGGGGAGGTTGATGTAGAAGACCCAGCGCCAGCTGAGATGGTCCACGAACAGGCCGCCGAGCAGCGGCCCCAGGACGCTGGTGCCGCCGAACACGGCGCCGAACAACCCCTGGTACTTGCCACGTTCGCGGGGCGGCACGATGTCCCCGACGATCGCCATCGACAGCACGATCAGGCCGCCACCGCCCAGGCCCTGGAGCGCCCGGAAGCCGATCAGCTGCCCCATGTTCTGTGCGAGGCCGCAGAGCGCCGAGCCGATCAGGAAGATCACGATGGCGGCCTGGAACAGCTTCTTGCGGCCGTACTGGTCGCCGAGCTTGCCCCACAGGGGCGTCGCGGCCGTGGACGCCAGCAGATAGGCGGTGACCACCCAGGAGAGGTGCTCAAGGCCGCCGAGGTCGCTGACGATGGTGGGCAGCGCGGTGGCGACGATGGTCTGGTCGAGTGCCGCGATGAGCAAGCCGAGCAGCAGCGCGCCGATCGCGACGAGGACCGTCCGCCGGGAACGGTCCTCGCCGGGAACGGCAGGAGCACCGGTGTCCTGCACCATGAGCGTCGTCTCCCTCGTATCCGGCTCGTACGCCCGGCACCGGCGCGCAGGTCCGCGTCCGGGGCCGGGTGGTGTTCTCGGCCTTCCGGGCCTTCACTCCATCGTGGGCGTTTCCGCCCGATATGGCCCGCTGAGCGGTCGGGGCCGGCTGCCGCCCCGGGGCCGGCGGGACGGACCGGGGGCGGGGAAACGGGCCCGGAGTGGGGAAACGGGCCCGGGGCGGGTGGGGACGGGCCCGGGCCGCGGGGGACGGGGCGGGCGGTACCGGGAGACGTCGGGCGGATGTCGTGGAGCGCCTGCGGGGGACGGCGGACGCTCTGCATAATCGGCTGCCGGTTCGCGCCTCCAGAGAGAGGACCCTTCGTGACGGCGGAATCCACCTGCCCGCACTGCTTCGCCCCGGTACGCGGGGACGGCCGGCCGACCTGCCTGTGCGCGGCGACCGAGGCGGACGACTTTGATCCGCTGCGCGTACGGCCGTACGTCTCCCTGCCGGACCGGGGCGGCCGTCCGGACGACGGCGGGGGCGGGGGCGAAGAGGGGAGCGCCGGCCCCGACATCGGCTTCGGGCCCGACCCCGGTGGCGGTGGCGATGGCCCGGGTATTGGCGGCGGCCCGGGTGTTGTCGGCGGCCCCGGCATTGGCGGTGACGGATGGGGGCGGCGGGACGCGCTGGAGGACTTACCGGGGGTGGACGCCGCGGTCCACCGGGTCCCCCACCCCACCGGTCCGGCCTCCAGGACCTTTCATTCCTCCCACGCCTCTGATTCCCCTGACTCCCCTGACTCCTCCGATTCCTCTAACTCCTCTCGTTCCCCTCATTCTTCGTATCCCTCCGGCTCCTTTCCTCTCTCCCGCTCCTCCGGGGCGGCTCCTTTCTCCCGCTCCTCCGGGGCCACCCCGTTCGACCCGCCCGCATCGGTGGGGCGGCGCCGCACCCGGCCGGCCTTACTGGCCGTCACCGGCGCCGCCGTGGCCGCCGCGGCGATCGCGCTCGGCACCGGGGCGTTCCAGGGCGGCGACCGGGACCGGGCGGCGCCCCCGGACCGCGGCACCGGCGCCCCCACCGCCGCGGTGCCGACCGCCACCGGCCCCGCCAGCTCCGTGCCGGCCCCCGACCGCCCCTCTCCCGCCACCTCACGCTCCAGGAGCCCCGGGGCGACCACCCACCCGCCCCGACCGCCGGCCGCCACCCCTCCGCCGCCCCCGGTACGGGCATCCGGCAGCGTCGCGGTCCCCACCGGCGACGCCGCTCCCAGTGCGCCGCCCAGCGGGCCGATCGTGCTCCGCGAGGGATCCAGCGGCCCCGAGGTGACCGAGCTCCAGGGGCGACTGCGGCAGGTGGCTCTCTATACGGGGGCAGCGGACGGCCAGTACGGCGCGGCGGTACGGGAGGCGGTGGCGCGCTATCAGCGGACCTACGGGGCGCAGGGCGACCCGGAGGGCGTCTACGGGCCCGCGACCCGCGCGTCCCTGGAGGCGCGCACCCAACAGCCGTGAGTGAACGTGAGCGAACGTGCACCCGATGCGCCTCGTGCGCCTCCGGAGCGTGACATGTCCCCCGGACCGTGACGTATGCCATGCCGTTTGGGGCGGTGCGCGGTTGTCGGCGACCCGAACTGTTTTGTATCGTGAAAAAACAAAGTGGTTCCGCCCGCACTCCCTGACCGGCGGGCGGGACCGCATTGTGTTCTTCCGCCCGTCCTGACAGTGCAGCTGCCAGCCCCACCGCGCCCAGGAGCCCGCCGATGACGGCCACCACCACGCTCATAGCCCGCGCCCTGCTGCTGGACATGGACTCGACGATCGTGAACTCCGAGGCCGTCGTGGAGCGCTGCTGGCGGCGCTGGGCGGCCGAGCAGGGGCTCCCGGCGGAGGACGTGCTCAAGGTCGTCCACGGGCGGCAGGGCTGGGCCACCATGGCGGCGCTGCTGCCGGACCGCCCGATGGAACTGAACCTGGTCGACAACCGGCGGATGCTGGAGCAGGAGACCGCCGACGTCGAGGGCGTGGTGCCGGTGGCCGGCGCGCCCGCGTTCATGGCCGCCCTCGCCCGTCTGCCGCACGCCCTGGTGACCTCCGCCGACATCGCGCTGGCCGAGGCCCGGATGGGCGCGGCCGCGCTGCCCATGCCGGACGTGCGGATCACCGCGGAGTGCGTCAGCGCCAGCAAGCCGGACCCGGAGGGTTTCCTCAAGGGCGCCGCCGAGCTGGGCTTCGCGCCCGAGGACTGCCTGGTCTTCGAGGACTCCGAGGCGGGTATAGAGGCCGGCCGGGCCGCCGGGATGCGGGTCGTCGGGGTCGGCGACCGCGCCGCCCGGTTCGCACCCACCGCGCACGTCCGCGATCTCACCCAGGTCCGCGTCGAGGCGCTGGTGGACGGCGGGATCGCCGTCCGGATCACGGCCTGAGCCGCTAGCAGAGCCCCGTCTCGCGGGCCGGGCCTCGTGGACCGGGCCTCGCTGGTCGGGCCTCGTGAGCCGAACCTCGTGGACCGGGCCTCGGCTCTGCCGCGTGGCGGGCAGTCAGCGGGGCGTCGGCGTGCGGTGGATCCGTCCGCGGGCGATCAGTTCCAGTACCACCGCACACGAGACCGTTTGTACGGCCAGGAGTGCGACCAGGACGAACAGTTGGACCGCACCGGCCTGTACGGGTGAGGCGCCGCCCAGCAGCATGCCGACGAACGCCCCGGGGAGGGTGACCAGCCCGACCGTCCGGGTCTGGTCGAGGCCCGGCAGCAGGGCGTCCGACGCGGCGGGGCGGGCCACCTCCATCCGCGCCTCCCGGTCCGGCAGCCCGAGCGCCAGTCCCGCCTCGAACTCCCCGCGCCGCAGCTCCAGTTCGTCCAGCGCCCGGCGTCCCCCGAGGACGGTGGCGGTCAACGCGCCGCCGATGAGGATGCCGGTGATCGGGATCAACGTGAGGCCGCGCGGCGGCACCAGACCGGTGAGCAGCAGCACCCCGACGACCGGCAGGACGCCGGCGGCGATCGGCGCCGCGGCCCACCACCAGGTGCGGTTGGCGGTGATCCGGCGGCCCGCCGTGCGGACCGCCACCGTGAACATCAGGACCAGGAAGCTCAGCAGCCAGGGCAGGGCGTGCACGACCCAGCCGATGAGGTAGGAGACGGCGGCGAGTTGCGCCGCCGCGCGCAGGCCGGCGAGGGCGATCGCGCGGGCGTGGCCGAGGTGGGCCAGCGCGGCGGCGGCCACGGCGGCGAGCAGGAGGACGGCGAGGACGATCCCGAGGGTGGGGTTGACCGGCAGCAGCACCCGCTCACTGTAGGCGGGCGGGTACGGGCCTTCGCAGGCGTCGGGCGCTGGACACCGGACGCCGAGCGGAGGCGTGGAAGTCCGGCGCCGCCCAGTGGACCACCGCACGTCGCCAGGAGTTCGCCGACGACCTGACGCACTCCCAGCTGATCGCCGTCACCGACAACGTCAACCAGGCCAAGGGCGACAAGGACCCGGCGGAACGGCTGCCGCCGAAGAGCTCGTACCACTGCGAGTACGCCCGGATGTGGGTGTGGGTGAAGCACACCTACGGGCTGACCGCGGACCAGGCGGAGAAGGCCGCGCTCAAGAAGATCCTCGCCGGCTGCTGAGTCGGCGGGGCGGGGCGCCGGTACGTCGCGGCCGGATTTGCGCGGGTTCGCCGGCGCCGGCACCCGCCCGCCTGCGAATCCGGCCGGTTTTTTGCCCACCCGGGTGCCGCGCCTGCGCACCGGACGGTGATGATGGGGCGCACATTCGCCGTCATCCGCCCCCTGATGGCCGGCACGCTCTCCCGCGCGCCGGCCGTCCGCCGCCCCAGGGAGAGCCACTCTTGGCCGCCGCCCACCCCGCCGACCGCCCCGACCGCCCCGCCGCCAGCCTCGCCGTCGTCGGGGCGGGGCCGCGCGGGACGAGCGTCCTGGAGCGGATCTGCGCCTCGGCCGCCGGGCTGGCGCCGGGCACCCGGCTGACCGTGCACGTCATCGACCCGGCACCGCCCGGCGCCGGCCAGGTATGGCGCCCCGACCAACCCGCCGACCTGTTGATGAACACGGTGGCGTCCCAGGTCACCCTGTTCACCGACGCCAGCGTGGAGTGCGCGGGGCCGATCCGCCCCGGGCCGAGCCTGTACGACTGGGCGGGGTGCGACGTCGGACCGGACGACTATCCGGGGCGCGCGCTGTACGGCCGCTATCTGGAATGGGTGTTCCGGCGCACGGTGCGGACCGCCCCGGAAGGGGTGACCGTCGTCCCGCACCGGGCCCGCGCGGTGCGACTGACCGAGGCCGCCGACGGCACCCAGACGCTCGCCCTCGACGACGGCCGGACGCTGCCCGGGCTGGGCGCCGTGGTGCTGGCCCAAGGCCATCTGCCGGCCCACCCGGACGCCGGCCAGCGGCACCTGGCCGACCACGCCGCCGCCCACGGACTGCACTACCTGCCGCCCGCCAACCCCGCCGACCTCACCGCCGAGTTGGCGGCACTGCCCGCGGGCCGCCCGGTGCTGCTGCGCGGTCTCGGGCTGAACTTCTTCGACCACGTGGCGCTGCTGACCTCGGGCCGCGGCGGCCGGTTCGTCCGCGGCCCCGGCGGCACCCTGACGTACCGGCCCTCGGGCCGCGAGCCGCGGCTGTACGCGGGCTCCCGGCGCGGCGTCCCGTACCACGCGCGGGGCGACAACGCGAAGGGCGCGCACGGCCGTCACCTGCCGCTGCTGCTCACCGCTGATGTGATCGCGGCGTTCCGCAAGCGGGCGGACTCCGGCGACCCGCCGGACTTCCTGGTGGAGATCTGGCCGCTGGTGGCCAAGGAGGTGGAGGCGGTCTACTACGAGGCGCTGCTGGCGCGCCGGGCCACCGCCGAGCGAGACCGCTGCCGGGACCGCTTCCGGGAGCGCTTCCTGGGCAGCGCGCACCGCAGCCCCGAGGAGGCCGCGACCCTCGACGCCTTCGGCCTGGGGCCCGCGGACCGCTGGGACTGGGACCGGATCGCCCGGCCGTACCCGGACGGGCCGTTCGCCGACCGGGCCGCGTTCCGTGGCTGGCTGTTGGACCTCCTACGGGCCGACGTCGCGCACGCCCGGCAGGGCAATGTGACCGGCCCGGTCAAGGCGGCCCTGGACGTACTGCGGGACCTGCGGAACGAGCTGCGGCAGATCGTCGACCACGGCGGGCTGGCGGGCACGTCCCGCCGCGACCACGTGGACCGCTGGTACACCCCGCTGAACGCGTTCCTGTCCATCGGGCCGCCGCGTCGCCGGATAGCGGAGCTGGCGGCGCTCATCGAGGCGGGGGTGCTGGAGGTGGTCGGCCCCGGCATGGAGGTCCGGGTGGCGGGCGCGGACGGGGCGGCGCCCGGTTTCACGGCGCACTCCCCGGCCGTCCCGGGGTCGCGGATCACCGCGCAGGCCCTGATAGAGGCCCGACTCCCGGAACCGGACCTGCGGCGGACCGGGGATGCGCTGCTGGCCCACTTGCTGGCGGACGGCGGTTGCCGACCGCACGCCGCGGACGGGTACGAGACCGGCGGCCTGGACGTGTCACCGAGCCCGTACCACGTCATCGGGGCCGACGGCCGGCCGCATCCGCGGCGGTTCGCGGTGGGGGTGCCGACGGAAGGCGTGCACTGGGTGACAGCCGCGGGGGCGCGCCCGGGGGTGGGTTCGGTCACGTTGGCCGACACCGACGCGGTGGCGCGGGCGGCACTGCGTGCCGCAAAGACCGCCCCAAATCTCATTGGTTCGGACCAATAGCTCCCGCTACGCACGGAATGTTGAACTTGCAAGCATTAGTTAGGTGGCCCTAATCTACAGGACTCCGGTGGTCGCGCGTCCCCCGCGACCGTCCGTCCCCGAAGACCTAGGAGTCACCGCATGTCCGCTCCCCTGAGCTCCTTCACCCAGAAATCGACCCCGCACGCGCTGGCGCTGTTCCGCATCGTCGTCGGCCTGCTCTTCGCCTGCCACGGGGCGTCGTCGCTGTTCGGCGTGCTCGGCGGCGCGATGGGCACCGGCCACTCCGTCCCGACCGGCACCTGGCCCGGCTGGTACGCCGCGGTCATCCAGCTGGCCGGCGGCCTCCTGGTGCTGCTGGGCCTGGGCACCCGCGCGGCGGCGTTCATCAGCTCCGGCTCGATGGCCTACGCCTACTTCTCGATGCACCAGCCCCACGGCCTGTGGCCGATACAGAACGGCGGCGAGGCAGCCGCGATGTTCTCCTGGGCCTTCCTCCTGATCGTCTTCACCGGCCCCGGCTCCTGGGCGTTGGACCGGCTCTTCTTCGGCGGCTCGGAGCAGGAGCAGGCGCCCGTCGCCGAGCCCGCGGCGAGCGTCGTCTGACGCGTTCGGTGCGGGCCGGGGCGGGGCCGCTTCCCCGCCCCGGCCCGTTCTGCCGTTCGGGCCGGGCGTACGCTGTACAGCCGTAGTGCCGCCCCTGCCGCGCCGAGCGACGTCGCGGCGGGGTCCGGACCGGGAGCAAGACGTTGGTGGAAAGCCTGGGGTCGCTCAGCGGCACCAACTGGGTGTACGTGATCGTCGGCCTCTCGGTCGTCCTCGACGTCTTCGTCCCGATCCTGCCGAGCGGGGTCCTGGTGATCACCGCGGCCACCACGGCCGCCGGTTCCGGCCCCGCCGCCGACGTCGCCGCCTCCGTCCACGACGGGAACCACCTGGCCGAAATGGGCTCCCTCGTACTCTGCGCGGCCACCGCATCGGTCCTCGGCGACCTGGTCGCCTACCGGCTGGCCTGGCGCGGCGGCGACCGTTTCGACCGCGCCATCGGCCGCTCCCGGCGACTGTCCGCGGCCCAGCAGCGGCTGGGCGCGGCGCTCACCCGGGGTGGCGGCGGCATCGTGGTGCTGGCCCGCTTCGCGCCCGCCGGCCGCTCCGTGGTCAGCCTGGGCGCCGGGGTGGCCCACCGGACGGTCCGCGAGTTCCTCCCCTGGTCGGCGCTGGCCGGCCTGGCCTGGGCCGCGTACAGCGTCAGCCTGGGCTACTTCGGCGGCCACTGGCTCGGCACGTCGTGGGTGAGCACCGCCCTCTCCGTCGTCGCGCTCTTCATCGCCGGATCGGTGGCCGCCTACCTCATGCGGCGCCCGCAGCGGGAGACCACCGCGCACTGACCGGCGACCGCCCGCCGCACGTCCCGGGACCGGCCTACGAACCGTCGCCCTCCGAGCCACCGTCGCCGCCCCTGCCACCGGCACCGGCACCGTCATCGGATGTGGTCTCCGGCACCACGGCGACCGGACAGACCGCGTGCAGCAGCACCGCGTGCGCCACCGAACCCAGCCGCGGGCCGACCGGCAGCCGGCGCCGATGCCGGGCCACCACCACCAGGTCGCTCCCGGCGGACGCGGCCACCAGCTGCCCCGCGGCGTCCTCGGCGCGCAGCTGCACCACCACCTCGACGCCGGGGTGCCGGACCCGGTGCGGTGCGAGCGCGTCCACCAGCTGGACGCCGAGCGCGTCCTCATACTCCGGCTGCGTGGCCTCGTAGACCGCCGCGTACTCGAAGGCGGGCGGCAGCAGCATCGGCCAGGTGTAACCGGAGACGACCCGGAGGCGGGCGCCCCGCCGGGCGGCCTCGGCGAGCGCGAAGCCGATCGCGGCGGGCTCGTCGGAGGACGCGTCCACGCCCAAGGTCACCTGCCGGTCGGCCGGCGGCACCGCCTCGCCGTCCGGGCCCCGCTCCGTGCCGGCGCGGTCCGGACGCGGCACCACCACGACCGGGCAGGCGGACCGGGCGGCGCAGGCCAGCCCGTTGGAGCCGAGCAGCAGACTGGCGAAGCCGCCGCGGCCGCGCGAGCCCAGGACGAGCAGCTGCCCCTCGGCGCCGAGCGCGGGAAGCTGGGTGTCGGCCAGTCCGCTCAGCCCGCGGAACTCCACGTCCGGCAGCTCCGCCAGGATCGGCCGGTCCCGGAGGCCGGCCAGCACCCGGTCACCGCCCTGCTCGCCGGCCGCGGCCCGCTCCGCGGTGGCGTACGGCCACACGTGCACGACCCGGAGCGGCGCCGACCGCGCCCGGGCCGCCTCCGCCGCCCACCGCAACGCCCGCTCGCTGTCCGGGGATCCGTCCACACCGACGATGACCGGCAAGGTGCCCATACATGCCTCCACCCATGAACCCGTTGAACTTGTCGAACCCGTTGAACCCGTGCGCGCCGGTGTACGTCTTCGCACACCGGCCCTCCGGCGTCCGTACGTCCGTACGTCCGCATACACCCGGTACATCTGCTTGCACTGCCATAAGACCCGATCTGACCGCACTGGACGGGTTTTGACCGGCTCACCTTCATCCTGCCCCGGCACCCGTGGGGGACACGGGGACGAAGGTCCCTCCCCCGGCACGGAGTAGAGTCGAACGTCACCACCCCGCCCCTCTCCCGCCCCGGGCGCGGATCCGAACCACTGACGCGAGGCACACTGCGGTGAACCACCCCCCGGTCGTCGAATGGACCGAGGACGACCAGGTCCGTACCGCCCATTGGCAGTCCGAGAACGGCGCCCGGCCACCCCGCCGGATCGTCATCGCGGACGACCGCACCCGGGCCGACGAGGCATACCGGCTCGCCTGCGAGGGCACCGCGCTGCTGTGGCGCGGCGACTTCCACAACGCCCGCCAGTTGCTCACCGCACTGGCCCGCCGGGTCGACCGCCGCCCGCACAAGACGCCACCCGCCGACGTCACCCAGGCGTTCCATCTGCACCGCGCCGCCCAGAACCAGCGCGCCCGCATCCTCGGCATGCTGCTGGTCCCTCTCGACGCGGAACTGGCCGTCCCGTTGCACCGCGCCCCCGACGTCCGCGAGGCGTGCGCCCGGGCCTACGGCCCGCCGGACGGGGTCGAGCTGCCTGCCGGCGCCTCCGGCGACACCGCCGTCCTGGTGTCCCTGCGGGAACTGCTCGGCGTGATCGGCGCCAACGAATGGCGCCGCAAGGGCGTGGAGATCCCGGCCCTCGGCGGCGACCGGATCCACCCCCACTACGGCGTCTTCTCCCCGGCCCGCGGCGAATACGTCGACCTGGTCGCCGAGGCCCCGCTGCCCGACCGGGACCTGGCCTTCGACATCGGCACCGGCACCGGCGTCCTGGCCTCGGTGCTGGCACGCCGCGGCGTGCGGCGGGTCGTGGCCACCGACCAGGATCCGCGCGCCCTGGCCTGCGCCCGGGAGAACACCGCCCGGCTGGGCGTCGCGGACCAGGTGGAGATCGTCGCGGCCGACCTCTTCCCGGCCGGCCGCGCCCCGCTCGTCGTCTGCAATCCCCCCTGGGTCCCCGCCAAGCCGACCTCGCCCGTGGAACACGCGGTCTACGACCCCGGCAACCGGATGCTGCACGGCTTCCTGACCAGTCTCGCCGACCATCTGACCCCGGGCGGCGAGGGCTGGCTGATCCTCTCCGACCTGGCCGAACACCTCGGTCTGCGGCCGCGCGCCGAACTCCTCGCCGCATTCGCCGAGGGCGGCCTCACCGTCCTCGACCGGCTCGACATCGCCCCCCGCCACCCGCGCGCCCGGGACACCTCCGACCCGCTGCACGTGGCCCGCGCCGCGGAGGTCACGTCCTTGTGGCGGCTGGGCGCGGCGGCTTAGCGGCGTAGTGGAGTAGCGGCCTAGTGGAGTAGCGGCGTAGCGAAGCAGAGGCCGGGGTCCGGGGCTCGGGTCCCGACTCGGGCCGTGGCGTCACGCCGACCTGCCGCACGGGGCGCGTCGGACGGGGCGCATCGGACCGGGCGCGTCGGACCGACCGTGTCAGACCGGCCGCGTCGGATCGACCGTGTCGGACCGGTCCTACGGCCGCAGTCCGGCGCACGCGGTGCGCACATAGCGGCGCCAGTCCCCGGCGTCGTTCCGGATCACCGCGGCCAGCCCGCACACCGCCATCACCACGTCCGTGACCTCGGCGTCGGCCCGGACCGTGCCCTCCTCCTTGCCGCGGGCCAGGAGTTGGGCGGCGACCTCCTCGGCGCGCTCCCGCCCCTCCCCGCCCGGCTCGGTGGAGCCGAACGCCGCCTCGATGGCCGCGGACAGCCCGCGCTCGGCGTCGAGCACCTCCCCGATGTGCGTGAGGTAGGCGGTCAGCCCCTCGGTCGCGGTCGGGCAGGCCAGAGCGCGGCCGCGCCCGAACTCCACGATCTCCGCCTGCCGTTGCTCCCCGACGGCGGCGATCAGGGCGGCCCGGTTGGGGAAGTGCCGGTAGACCGTCCCGACCCCGACGCCCGCGGCACGGGCGATCTCGGGCATCTGCGCCTCGTCGCCGCGCGCCCGGAACACCTCCCGGGCGGCGTCCAGCACACGGCCGCGATTGCGTTCGGCGTCGGCCCGCGGCCGGCGCTGTGGGGCGGAAGGGGTGGGGGAGGGGGACACACCGCCGATGCTACTGGCCGCACACCGGGCGGAATCGGACGCCGCCCGCCGGGCCACCCCGACCGCCCGGCGGGCACCCCTGCCCATCAGGCACGATGGTCCCATCATGAACCTCGACGACCTCGTGGCCCGTGCCCGCCGGCTCGCCGCTTCCGCGACGCCCGGCCGGCGCCGGCTGCTCGGCATAGCCGGGCCGCCGGGCGCCGGAAAGTCCACCCTCGCCGCCCGGCTGGCGGCGGAGCTGACCGGCCAGGCCGCGCTCGTCCCGATGGACGGCTTCCACCTCGCCGAGGCGGAGTTGCGCCGCCTGGGCCGTAAGGAGCGCAAGGGCGCGCCGGACACCTTCGACCCCGCCGGCTACGCGGCCCTGCTGGCCCGTCTGCGCTCCCCCGAACCCGGCACGCCCGTCTACGCGCCGGCCTTCGACCGCCGCATCGAGGAGCCGGTCGCCGGCAGCATCCCGGTGGCGCCGCACATCCCGCTCGTCATCACCGAGGGCAACTACCTCCTGCTGCACTCCGACCCCTGGGCACGGATCCGCGAACTCCTCGACGAGGCGTGGTACATGGACCTGGACGCCCAGGAACGGGTACGGCGACTGATCGACCGGCACGAGCGGTTCGGCCGCCTGCGGGTCGATGCCGAGGACTTCGTCCGCACCTCCGACGAGGCCAACGCCCGCCTCGTGGCGGCCACCCGCCCCCGGGCCGACCTCGTCGTCTCCTTCACCGCCGACGAGGCCCCCTCCCCACTGGACGACTGACCCCGCCCCCCTGCCCCTTCCCATCCCTTCCCATCCCTCCCCGCCCCGCCTCGCGGCGGTTCCCCCTCACCCCTCCCTACCGAGTATCAACACCCCTTCCAAAACGACATCATGAATGTCACTATGACAGCGTGAGTGTCATCAAGGGGATGTGGACGGGGACACGGAGGGGGATATGAACGGGGATGCAGAGGGGGACCTGGGCGGGGACATGGGCAGTGGCATGGAGGGGGACACGGGCGGGGGCATCGACAGGGACATCGACGGGGATGCAGCGGCCGCCGAAGAGCTGCTGTACGACGTCATCCGGCGACTGCGGCCGCTGCACCGGACGATCGTGCGCGCGACGGAGCGCGAGCTCGAAGGCACCGGCCTGACCGCCGGCGAGCGCACCCTGCTCGACGCACTGCGCGCCCACGGCCCGCGCACCGTCCCGCAGTTGGCGCGCTCCCTGGACCTGGACCGGCAGCCGGTGCAGCGCTGGGTGAACCACGCGGCGGAGCTGGGCCTGGTCGTGACGGCCCCCAATCCCGCGCACCGCCGCTCCTCGCTGATCCGACTCACCGACGAGGGCACGGCGGTGGTGCACGGGATCCGGGCAGCCGAGGCGGCGGAGCTCCGGCGCAGTCTGACCGACCTGTCGACCGGGGAGGTCCGTACGGCACTGCGGGTCCTGGATCGGCTAGGTGAGGAATTCCGGCACTTGGCGGACGGCTCGCGCGTTCCCCCGGAGGAAAGCGGCAATCCCGAAAAGCGGGACGCCGCCCACCCGGACGCCGCACAGGACGCGATATCGCCCGCAATCGGGCACCGGCCACCGGCGCCCGCCCGTCCGACCGACCGCCCGACGCGCACAGAACGGCCCGCAGAATGACGCACGACTTCCAGGCCTGGTCCGAGATCGACAACGACACCGTTCCGGTCGACGACGGCGAGCTGTTCTACGAGACGGCCGGCTCGGGGCCCGCGGTGATACTGCTGCACGACGGGATGCTCGACCAGCACATGTGGGACGAGCAGTTCGCCTGGCTGGTCAACTCCGGCCTGCGGGTGGTCCGTTACGACGCGCGCGGTCACGGCCTCTCCTCCACGGTGACCGGTGACTGGGCCAACCACGACGACCTGGCGACCCTGCTGGACGCGCTCGACATACCGCGCGCCGTCCTCGTCGGCCTCTCGCACGGCGCCCGGGTCGCACTGGACACCGCCCTCGCCCACCCTGCCCGGGTCACGGCCCTCTTCCTCGCCTCCCCCGGAATCAGCGGCCGCGCCTTCACCGACCCCTTCCTCCTGGAGCACATCCGGGAGCAGGTCGCCGCGATCGGCGAACCGGACGGCGCCGAGCGCTATGTGGAGCACTTCCTGCGGATGTGGGTGGACGGTCCGCACCGCGCGCCGTCCGCCGTGCACCCCGGCTTCCGGGAGCGGATGCGCGCCTCCGCGTCCGCCAATGTCGAGGTGCACGCCGACGACGCGGGCCCGGGCATGCCCCTGGAGGTCGGCGCCTTCGACCGCCTGGGCGAGATCCGGGTGCCGACCACCGTCCTCGACGGCGACCTCGACTCCTCCGACATCTCCGCGAACGCCCATGCCATAGCGCTGCACGTCCCCGGCGCCCGCCGCATACGCGTGCCGGCCGCGGGCCACATGGTCAATCTGGAGAACACCCCGCTCTTCGACCAGGAGTTGCACAGCTTCCTGTCGTCCCTGGCCCTCTGACCCGAGCCGCCCGGCGCCCGGTCGCCGCCTGCACCGGGCACCGTGCGTGGCCGGTTCTCGCCGGTGCCCGCTAGAGTGACCGGGCCGTGGTGTTCGGGAAGACCGGTGCTGGACCTCGTGTCCCAAGCCGGCGCGGCCCTCGCCACTGTGATCGGGGAGTTTCCACCCCTCTCCGTACGCGCCGAGCGCGCGTACGGCGCCACTGACCGCAGCCTGCGGCCGGGAAGGCGGGGTGGACGCGTGCACCCGTAAGCCAGGAGACCGGCCACGGCATCTCACGAAGTGATCCACGAGGTGCTGGAGCGTGATGGCCGGATGGCCCTGTCCACTGATTCCCCGAGCAATTCCCCTTCTCCCCGCAATTCCTCCCTTATCGGCATACCCGGCTCCACCGGGTCGTTCCGCTGGCAGCGCCGTGACACCGTGCGCACGGCGGGCCTGATGGCCGTGATCGCCGCGCTGCACGTCGTCGCCTTCGGCGTGCTGTTCCTGCTGGTCGTGCCGGGCCACTACACGGTCGGCAGCCAGGTGTTCGGCGCCGGACTCGGCATCACCGCATACACCCTGGGCATGCGGCACGCCTTCGACGCCGACCACATCGCGGCGATCGACAACACCACCCGCAAGCTGATGGCCGACGGCAAACGCCCGGTCTCGGTGGGCTTCTGGTTCGCCCTCGGCCACTCCAGCGTGGTCGTCGTGATGGCCGCGCTGGTGGCGGGCGGCGCCCAGCTCGCCGGCGCGCTGATGAACGACAACTCCCGTACGCACCAGACGCTCGGCCTCGTCGGCACGACCGTCTCCGGCACCTTCCTCTACCTCATCGCCGCCCTCAACCTGGTCGCCCTGATCGGCATCCTGAAGGTGTTCCGGGCGATGCGGGCGGGCTCGTACGACGAGCAGGAGCTGGAGGCGCACCTCGATTCCCGGGGCTTCATGAACCGGATCCTCGGCCGGCTCACCAAGTCCATCAGCCGCCCCGGCCAGATGTACCCCCTGGGCTTCCTCTTCGGAGTCGGCTTCGACACCGCGACCGAGGTGACGCTGATGGTGATGGCGGGCAGCGGCGCCGCGGCGGGCCTGCCCTGGTACGCGGTCCTGTGCCTGCCGCTGCTGTTCGCCGCCGGGATGAGCCTGTTCGACACCCTCGACGGCACCTTCATGAACTTCGCGTACCAGTGGGCGTTCGCCAACCCGGTGCGCAAGGTCTACTACAACCTCACCATCACCGGGCTGTCGATCGCGGTCGCGTTCCTCATCGGCACCATCGAGCTGGTGACCGTCCTGCACGACAAGCTCGGTCTCGACGACCCGCTGACGGCCGGGATCTCCGCCCTCAACCTGGACAACGTGGGCTTCATCATCGTCGGCGTGTTCGTCGTGGTGTGGGCGGCGGCACTGGCGTACTGGCGACTGGGCGGCGTCGAGAAGCGCTGGGCCGCCCGGACCCAGGAGGCACCCTCCGCCCAGGGCACCGTCCCGGCCCCCCGCGCGGAGGGAACCGACACCCCCTAGAGACACCCCCACACACGCCTGCGGCCCTCCCCACCACCCGGTGGGGAGGGCCGCAGCACGCGAACAGGTCACGCCGGGGCGGCGCCTCAGGTGGCCGAGCCGGCCGCCGCACCCGTCAGCAGGTCCGGGCCCCAACGCTCCAGCGCCGCCGCCAGGTCGAGCGGCCGCAGCCGGTCCGGCTCGTCCGCCCCCGGCCAGTCCTCCTGGGGCACCCGCCACATCACCTCGAACTCGTTCCCGTCCGGGTCCCGGGCGTAGAGCGACTTGGAGACCAGGTGGTCGGTGGCGCCGACCAGCGCGCCCCGCTCCCGCAGCTGCGCCGCGATCGCCGAGAGGTCGCCGAGCGTCCCGACCTCCCAGGCCAGGTGGTAGAGCCCGATCCGGCCGCTCTCCGGCCCGGGCGCGTCCGACCCCACCGCGAACAGCCCCAGGTCGTGGTCGTTGTCCGAACCGGGCGCGCTCAGGAAGGCCGCCCGCCCCGGAATCTCCACGTCCACCGTGAACCCCAACACCTCGGTGTAGAACGCCACCGACCGTGCCACCTCACGGATGTACAACACCGCATGATTGAGCCGCCGTACGGACATCAAAGCCTCCCGTCTTCCCTCACGTCGTCGCCCGGCCGTTGCCTGGCCGGCCCTCTGACCGATTCCCGGGCCAATTCCCGGGCCGATTCCCCGGTCGTTCCTCTGACCGACTCCACGGCCGATTCCCGGTCGTTTCTCTGAGGCCGCCGCGCCGGGGTCGCGTCCGCGCCCCTCCGGACTCACTTCCGGAGCAGCAGCACGATCGCCGCGAGCACCGCGCTCAGAACCAGCGCGGCCGCCCCGTACACCAACCGGTGGGCACGCAACCCGGGCAGGAAGCGGTCGACGGCGTAGCGGCCGGGCCCGGTCAGCGCCAGCGCGGCCGCCCCGGTGACGATCAGCAGCTCGTACTCCACGCCCTGGGGCGCGAAGAAACCGCCGCCCCACTTCACCGCCAGCGCATTGATCATCGCGCCGACCACGGCCGCGCCGGCGAGCGGCGTCAGCAGCCCAAGCACCAGCCCGAGCCCGCCCAGCGTCTCGGTGAGCCCGGCGAACAGGGCCATCACCTTGCCCGACGGATAGCCACTCGCCTCGAAGAACTTCCCGGTGCCGTCCAGGCCCGGACCGCCGAACCAGCCGAACAGCTTCTGGCCGCCGTGTGCCGCCATGGTCAGTCCGAGGACCAGCCGCAGCAGAAGCAGGCCGACGTCATAGCCGTGCAGAGAAGGGGCGAACCGCACCGCGGCACCGGCGCGATCGGCTCCGAACGTGCTGTGGGGGGTTGTCATGACAAACGCTCATTCCCTCTGAACCGCGTGCCGGACCGACTGCACCGCGTGGCGAACCGGCCGGTCAGGCCACCGGTTGATCACTCCTGAACCATTTACTTGAAAGTTCAAGTCAACACCCACCATACACATCACCCCGGAAACACCAAAGACCCCCAATCACCATCGATCGGGGGCCACCCCAGCCAGCACCGCCCGCCCGCCCGGAGGTACGGAGGCACGGAGCTACGGAGCCACGGACGGCTACTGCCGCCACCGCTCCCGGCGCCGCCGGACGCAGTCAAGATCGATCACGCGCTGCGGATGGACACGGAGTACGCCACACACCCCGCCGGCCCGCACCACGGCGCCCGACGCTCTCGCCGTCGCCCGTACCGGCCGCGGTCGGACGCTCGGGCACACCGAGCCCACAACAACCCGTCCGGCGCGGGCGAGTTGGCCGGTTTGACGCGTTGGTCGACTGGGCGGGTTGGTCGACTCGGCGATGGGTCGGCTGGGCGACTGGGCGACTGATCCCGCATGGCCAATCAGGCCGTCTTGCGCGGTCCCACGTTCCGTGGTGACCTCGATACGGATGATCGGCTTCGGGGGGAGCGCCGTGGACGAACTGGTGGTCAAGCGTTGGCGGAAGGGCGGCAAGGACCGGCTCTACGTGAATCGCCCCGGCCCTAAGGGCGAGGCCGTTGCCTGGTACGACTGCATCACCGGTGAGCTGAACGTACTCGTCGAAGAGCTGCGGGAGGCCGCCTCGACGAAGATCACGGAGTGGCTTCGACACCAGGACGGTTCGGGACGCCACAAGAACACCCACCCGACCGCGCCGAACCCACCGAACCCACCACAAGCCTCTCCCCCACCGGCCCGTCAGGCCCCACCGACCCCACCAACCCCTCAGACCCCACCAACCCGTCAGGCCCCTCAGTCTCCGCAGGCGATGGCCGTTCCGCCGCTTCCCACGCTGACTCCGGGCGACGATCTGGCAGCGAACCGCCCGGGTGCCGCCCTCCAAGAGATGGCCCGCGCCGCGGAGTTGGAGCACAGCAAGCTCGTCCGCATCGCCTCTCGCCTGACGCGGGGGACCCTCGTCCCCGAACGCATCCGGAGCGGCCTCGCGGGCGAGTTGGCCGTTGGGACCGCCCTTGAGCGGCTGGCTCCGGCCGGTTGGCGCATCCTGCACGGGATCAAGTGGCCGCGGGGAAGCGACATCGACCACCTGGCCATCGGCCCGTCGGGCGTCTTCACCGTCAACGCCAAACACCACGCAGGCGCGAGCGTGTGGGTCGGCGACGTGATGCTGCGGGTCAACGGCGGCAGCACGGACTACCTGCGCAACAGCACGTCCGAAGCGACGAGGACCGCGGAACTGCTTCGCCACTGGTGCGGGCGGGACGTGCCCGTTCAGCCAGTCATCGGGGTCGTGGGCGCACGGTCAATCAAGATCGACGCACACGATCCGCGCGTACTGGTGATTGACGGCGCCGCCATCGATCACACCTTGGCCGCCCGGCCCCACGTCTTGTCAGCCAGCCAGGTGGCCTCTATCTACGCGGTCGCGCGGCACCGGCAGGTATGGCTCACCAACCGACGAAAGAATCGGTCGCGCTGACCTCTCGACGACCTCGCGCGGCACACCCCGCAATGGCTACCCCGCCTGGACACTCAGGCCCACACGTCCCGTCCACCACCGCGCCACTCGATCAACGTTTGGTCGTCGGACCACACCAGGTCCGGATCAAGCCCGGCCCGGGACAGGAACTCCGACAGGTCGGCGGGCCGGTACGCCAGGCCCAGGACTTCGACATCGCCCACCCCTCACCGGCCGCCCGACAGCAACGGCAGACGCACCACCACGGGCAGGTGCGCGGCCATACGGCCAGAGCGCACCCGGGAGCCCGACGACGCACGTCAACGCACGTTGGACTCCCAGTGGACTCCGATCATGAAAGCGGCCCCCCACTCAGTGGAGTGGGGGGCCGCTGACCTCACGGTTCATCTATGTGGGCACAGACGGATTTGAACCGCCGACATCTGCTTTGTAAGAGCAGCGCTCTACCGCTGAGCTATGCGCCCTGGTCGAGCCGACAGACTACCTTGCCGTAGGGCCGGGACCGCAAACCTGGGCCGGGGGGCGGAACGGCACAGCGTTCGGCTGTGGGTCGAGGGGTTCGGGCCGGTGGATGGGCGGGGACGAAGGGGTCGTGAACTCACCGGTCGAGATGTTCGTTGGGGTGGGTGGGAGAATGTCAGCCGGTCCTGGGGCGATCCGATCGGGAGAGGGATGTGACGGCGACACATATGCAGCCGCAGCCGCGGCCGTCCGGGCGGGAGATCCGCCGTCGCACCCGCGGGGGCCAGGTGCGCCAGGCGGCCCTGGACGTGGTGGGGCTCGTCCTGTTGCCGTTGCCGCTGCTGGCGGCGGTGGCGCCGATGGCGTTCGCCGGGGGCGGCACCCGGCGCTGGTTCGGGCGCGGGGAGAGTCAGCGGGCCGATGCGCAGGCCGCCAAGGATGCCGCCGCGGCGGCGTTCTACGAGCTCGACACCGCCCATCGGGACCTGCGGATCTCGGTGGAGACGATCACCGCCGTCGACGATTCCCAGCGGGCCCGGCAGGCCGCGGCGGAGTACGAGAGCTTCGGGCAGCGGATCGACCAGGTCAGCCAGGGGTACATCACCGCGGTCGATTCCCATGATCTCGATCGGGACGACGTCGACGGTGCCGCGCTGGCGCGGGCGCGGGCGGATCTGACCCGGGCCCGGGAAGAGCTGGAGCGGGTCCGCGGGGAGCTGGACTGGTTCGCGCAGAGCCTCACGCCGCTGTTGCAGAACGCCGAGACCCAGCTGGCGCGGGTGGCCCCGGCGGTGGAGCAGGCCCGGCAGGCGCTGCTGGCCGCGAGCAACGGCCTGGACGCGGTCCGGGGGCAGGGCCTGCGGGCGGACGACCTCGCGGCCCGGTTGGCGGCGCTCGGGCCGGAGCTGACCAAGCTGAACCAAGGGGCCGGACAGCACGGCGTACCGGGCACGATCCAGCGTGCGGAGGAGGTGCAGCGGCAGGCCGGGGCGATCCGGTCGGAGGCGGAGCGGCTGCCGGCGACCGCCGCGGAGATCGACAAGCGGCTGGTGTCGCTGCGGACCCGCGCGGAGGCCATCACCACCCGTGCCCAGCAGGTCGCCCCGGTCCTCAGTGAGCTGCGGCGGCGGTACAGCGCGGCATGCTGGCAGGACCTCCAGAAGGTGCCGGAGCAGGCAGTGGAGTCCGTCGGGCAGGCGCGGGCCGCGCTCCAGGAGGCCGGACAGGCCCGCGCGGAGCAGCGTTGGGCGGATGCCACCAGCCGGCTGGCGACGGTACGGGCGCTGCTCAACACCACCGACGAGGCGGTGTCGGCGGCCGGCGACCGGTTGCGGCGGCTGGACGCGGTGGCGGCCGACCGGCAGCAGGAGATCGAGCGGACCCGCTTCACGATCCGGGACGCGCAACGGCTGGCGATGGCGGGGCGCAGCACGCCCGACCCCCGGCACGCCGGGCCGCTGGACGAGGCGGTGGCGCGGCTGGACCGCGCGGTCGCGGGCCTGGAGGGGCGGCATCCGGACTGGTGGCACTTCCTGACCGAGACCGAGGCGGTGCGGGAGGCGGCGGCCCGGGTGGTACAGGAGATCCGGGACGCGCGGGGCGGGGCTACGGGCGGTCGGTGACGGCGGTGGGGTTGTGGCCCCCCGTACGGCTGTGGGGCCGTAGGGCCGTGGGGCGGTAGGGCCGTGGGGCGGTAGGGCCGTGGGGCGGTAGGGCCGTGGGGCGGTACGGCCGTGGGGCGGTACGGCTGGCGGTACGACTGTGGGGCGGTACGGCTGTGGGGCTTGGGGGTCCGGGTCCGGGGCCGGTAGTCGCTGGTCGGGCCCGCCTCCATCCCGCGACGGCTCCACCCGCCCCACCACTCACGCGCAGCCCACCGCTCCCCCACCACTCCCGCGCACCCCACCACTCCCCCACCCCCCACCCGCAATGGCATGAAATGCCCCCGTGGCGGATGCTGGAGTTCTGGAGTTCTGGAGCGAATACGGCCCAGGCGGCTCAGCTGTGCGAAGGAGGCCGGATATGGCTGCTACCGGTGCACCTGGCCAGGTGCTGCACAAGCCCGCGAACCCCCTCCGCCGGTTCAAGCGGCGGCGCACCCAGATCAACGAACACCTGCCCGTGGACCATCGGCTGAGCCAGGTCTACCGCATCGGCGCGGGCGTGATGGGGCTGGTGCTGGTCGCGTTCGGCGTCCTCGGCCTGACCCACAACATCGGGTTCTTCGACACCGGCGGTTCGACCGCGGCCGGGCTGAACACCAACGGCGCGCTCAGCGTGCTCTCGATCGTCGTCGGCGCGCTGCTCTTCGCCGGGATGGTGATCGGCGGCAATTTCGCCTCCACCCTCAACATCGTGCTCGGCGGGCTGTTCCTGCTGAGCGGTTTCGTGAACCTCGGGCTGCTGCAGACCGACTCCAACTTCCTCGCCTTCAAGATCCAGAACGTGCTCTTCAGCTTCGTGGTGGGGCTGTTGCTGCTGGTGTTCGGGATGTACGGGCGGGTCAGCGGCGGTCTGTCGCACGACAACCCCTACTGGCGCGCCCGACACCCGGAGGAGGCCGAACGCTTCGAGCGCGGGGAGCTGCACCCGGTGTCCGGGATGACGGCCGGGCGGCAGTCGGCGCGGGTACGGATGCAGGGCGCCTGGCACGGTGGGCTCGGCTCGCTCGGTCCCGGCACCAGCGTCACCGGCCCGCACCCCCGGCACACCGGTGCGCACGCCGAAGCGCGCCCGGGTACGGGGACGGGTACGAGCACGGGTACGGGGACGATGAGCGCGGAGAAGGGCGCGGGACCCGGCGGAGCGCCTCCGGCCGGCAGCTCCGAGGAGTTGTGACGAGCGGGAGGAGTGGTGACGAGCGGGGGCGCACCGAGCGGTAGGGAGTGGTGAGCCGGACGGCAGGACGGCAGGGCAGCAGGACGGCAGGGCGTGCCGAGGTGGGGTCGTGTGCTCGGCGCGCCCTGACGGCTGCGGGGCGGTGGCCCACACCACGGGCGGGGCGCCGGGGCGTGGGTATGAGGAGTACGGGGGCAGCACGGGAGTACCGGGTACCTGGGAGCGACCATGGGGCAGTTGGGGAATCCCACCTCGTACGCGGGTCACGGGCGGCACGGAGCGGCCGTCGAGGCGCTCGCCAAGCGGATCTGCGAGGGCAGTTACGGCGAGGGGGACGTCCTCGCCGTGTCGGAGCTGGTGGCGGAACTGGACGTCAGCCAGACCGTGCTGCGCGAGGCGGTGAAGGTGCTGACCGCCAAGGGGCTGCTCGCCACCCGTCAGAACCACGGCACCTACGTCCGCCCCCGTGAGGAGTGGAACCTCCTCGACTCCGACGTGCTGCGCTGGAAGCTGGCGGCCGGCGCCTCGTCCGACTTCTTCGCCGACGTGCTCGAACTCCGCCGGTCCATCGAGCCGGCGGCCTCCGCCCTGGCCGCGGAGCGCCGTACCGACGACGACCTCGAAGCCCTCAGTGCCGCACTGAGCGCGATGTCCGCGACCGAGGACGATCCCGTGCTGCTCATCCGCGCCGACGCCTCCTTCCACACCGCGATGCTGCTCGCCTCCAACAACCGCTTCTACGCGCAGATGCACCGGGTGATCGTGCCCGTGATCATCCAGCGCGGCCGGGAGGTGTACGCCTCCGGCGGCGCCTTCGCGCATCCGCACGCCGTGCACGCGGCGGTGGCCGAGGCGGTCCGGGACCGGGACGTGGACGGGGCGTACATGGCGATGCTGGAACTGCTCGACAAGTCGGCGCGCGAGCATCCGTAGGGCGGGGCGGGGGCACGGCCGGTCGGGGAGGGGCCGGGGCCGCCGGGCGCGGGTAGGGGGAGGGGTGGACGCCGCTCGACGGAAACCGCGACGGAAGGACGGTCCCCGCGCCATGGCCGACTCCCTGAAGATCACCCGTATCGAGACCTTCCTCGCCCCGCCACGCTGGCTGTTCGTCCGGGTGGAGACCGACCAGGGTGTGGTGGGCTGGGGCGAGCCGGTGGTCGAGGGGCGGGCCGAGCCGGTCCGGGCAGCGGTGGCGGTGCTGGCGGAATACCTGCTCGGGCAGGACCCGGCGCGCATCGAGGACCACTGGCAGGTGCTGACCAAGGGGGGCTTCTACCGCGGCGGCCCGGTGCTCTCCTCCGCCGTCGCCGGCCTGGATCAGGCGCTGTGGGACATCAAGGGGAAGCACTGCGGGCTCCCCGTCCACCAACTGCTGGGCGGACCGGTCCGCGACCGGGTGCGGGCCTATGCCTGGGTCGGTGGCGACGAGCCGGCGGAGATCCGGGACGCGCTGGCCGAACAGGTCGAGGCGGGCTTCACCGCCGTCAAGATGAACGGCTGCGGGCGGATGTCCCCGCTGGCCACCCGCGCCGAGGTGCGCGCCTGCCTGCGGCGCGCCGAGACCGCCCGTGAAGTCCTCGGCGACGAACGGGACTTCGCCCTCGATTTCCATGGCCGCGTCTCCCCTTCCACTGCCCGCCGGCTGCTGCCGCTGCTGGCGGAACACGCGCCGATGTTCGTCGAGGAGCCCGTCCTCCCCGACCATCCACAGGCCCTCCCCGGCCTCGTCGACGCGTCCGGCATTCCGCTCGCACTCGGTGAACGCCTCTACACCCGCCGTGAATTCCTGGCTCCGCTCCAGGCAGGAATCGCGGTCGTGCAGCCCGACGTCTCGCACGCCGGCGGGATCTCCGAGCTACGCCGGATCGCCGCCCTGGCGGAGACCTACGGGGCCCATCTCGCCCCGCACTGCCCGCTCGGCCCGGTCGCCCTCGCCGCCAGCCTCCAAGTGGCCTTCACCACCCCGAACTTCCTCATCCAGGAGCAGTCCCTGGGCATCCACTACCACCAGGACGCCGAGCTGCTGGACTACGTCGTCGATACCGCGCCGTTCCGCTTCGACCGCGGCGCACTGCTGCGGACCGACCGCCCGGGCCTCGGGGTGGAGGTGGACGAAGCGGCGGTCCGCGCGGCGGACGCGGCGGGCGGGCACACCTGGCGGAACCCGGTCTGGCGGTACGAGGACGGCGCGTTCGCCGAATGGTGACGGATCTCAAAGCCGCATGGTGACGGATCCGAAAACGGCGACGGGTACGAGATCGGCGACGAGACCCCACCGGCGACGCGCCGGGCAACACGGGCCGCGGACGCAGCACATGGCAGGAGCACTGCACGGCAGGAGCACCGCATGGCAGGAGCACCACGTAGCAGAGCGCGCACGCACCGTTCGCACGGCCCAGGGGGACAGATGGACGCCACCGCACAGGACGGCACCGGCGTACCGGCCGCCACCGGGACACCGGCCGGCACGAGGACACCAGCCGGCCCCGCCCGCCCGGACGTGCTCACCTTCGGCGAGACCATGGTGGCGCTGCGCGGCAGCGGCCCCCTGAAGCTCGGCGGCACGCTACGGGTCTCGGTCGCCGGTGCGGAGAGCAACGTCGCGATCGGCCTGGCCCGGCTCGGCCACCGCGTCCACTGGACCGGCACGGTCGGCGCGGACGAGGCGGGGGAACTGGTGCTGCGGACGCTGCGGGCCGAGGGCGTCGAGGTGTCCGGTGCCACCGCCGACCCGGACGCGCCCACCGGCTTGATCCTCTTCGAGCCGCGGCTGCCGGAGGTCACCCGGGTCCACTACTACCGCACCGGCTCGGCCGGCTCCCGGCCCGCGGCGGCCGCCGTCGAACACGCCTTCGCCGCCGCCCCGCCGCGCGTACTGCACCTCACCGGCATCACCCCGGCGCTGGGCCCGGTGGCCCGCGCGACGGCCGGGCACGCGCTCCGGCTGGCCCGCCGGCACGCCACGCTCGTCTGCCTGGACGTCAACTTCCGCGCCCGGCTGTGGACCGCCGCCGAGGCCACCGAGGTGCTGCGGGACTGGCTCCCCTCGGTGGACGTGCTGATCGCCTCCGACGACGAGCTGTCGCTGTGCCTGCCCGGACCGGCCGGCGGCACCGACGAGGACGCGGCCCGGCTGCTGGTCCTGGGGGTCCGCGAGGTGGTGGTGACGCACGGTGCGGACGGCGCGACGGCCTACGCCGGGGACGGTGGCCCCCGCCACCAACCCGCCGTCCCGGTCCGGGCGGTGGACCCGGTGGGCGCCGGCGACGCCTTCACCGCGGGCTACCTCTCGGCGCTGCTGGACGGCGCGGACCTCGCCGGGCGGCTGGCGCGGGCGGCCACCACCGGCGCGTTCGCGGCCGCCTCGGTGGGCGACTGGGAGGGCGCGCCGACCCGCGCGGAGCTGGACCTGCTGGGCGCGCCGCCGGGCACCGTGGTGCGCTGAGCGGGGGGCGTAGCAGGACGCGGCAGGGCGCAGCGGGGGCCCGTCCGGTGGGTCGGTCCGGGCGGGCAGGCCCTAATCTGTGGCCATGCCCCGTTACGAATACCGCTGCCGCCCCTGCGGGACCACCTTCGAGCTGAACCGGCCGATGGCCGAGTCGTCCGCCCCGGCCTCCTGCCCCGAGGGCCACCAGGACACCGTGAAGCTGCTCTCCACCGTCGCCGTCGGCGGGACCGCGTCCGCCCCCGGCCCGTCGGCCGCCCCGCGCGGCGGGGGCGGCGGCTGCTGCGGGGGCGGCTGCTGCGGCTGACCACGGCCCCGGCCCGCCGGCGGACACGGCCTAGCGCTTGCGGGCCAGCGTCACCCCGTCCGCCACGGTGAGCAGCACCGCCTCCATCCGCACGTCCTCCAGGACGTGGTCGTTGAACTCCCGGATCGCCAGGGCCGGTCCGGTCGCCGCGGGGTCGGTGACGTCACCGTGGTACAGGACGTTGTCGGCGACGAGCAGGCCACCGGGCCGCAGCCGCGGCACCAGTTCCTCCCAGTAGGCGATGTAGCCGCCCTTGTCGGCGTCGAGGTAGACCAGGTCGATGTGCGGCTCGGCCGGCATCCCCCGGAGGGTTTCCAGCGCGGGGGCGATCCGCAGCCGGATCCGGTCCGCGACCCCGGCCTTCGCCCAGGCTTCCCGGCCGTAGGCGGTCCACTCCTCGGAGACGTCGCAGGCGGTCAGCGTTCCGCCGGCGGGCAGCGCGCGGGCCATGGCGAGGGTGGCGAAGCCGGTGAACGTGCCCACCTCGACCACGTGCCGGGCCCCGGTCAGGCGGACCAGGAAGGCCAGTAGGGACGCCTGCTCGGGCGCCGAGAGCATCCCCGCCGCCTCGGGGAACCGCTCGCGGGTGCGCTCCGCGAGTTCCTGAAGTGCGGGGTCCAGCGGTGGGTTGTGCGCCAACACGTAGTCGTACAGCTCCGGTGTGAGCGGGGCGCTCTTGGGCTCGGCCACGGACTCTCCTCCCAGTCGCCGGCAGCCTATTGCCGGCGACCGGGCCGCGTCATCAGACGCGCCCCGGGTCCGTGGCGCCGGCCAGGAAGGCGCGGGCGATCACCTCGCCGGCGGCCACCCCCCGTTCGCGGAGCGCGGTGACGTGCGGGGCCCGCCAGCCGGTGTCGGCCAGTTCGCCGTGGCCCGGCCGCCAGCCGCGGTCCGCGGCCAGCAGCAGGTCGGTGTCGAGCAGTGAGTCGCCGGCCGCGAGGATCCCGGTGGCGCCGGTGCGGCGGGCCACCTCGGCGACCGCGGCGCTCTTGGTGAGCGGCTTCGGAACGGCGTAGATCTTGCGGCCCTGGAGGGAGACCGTCCAGCCGCGCGGCTCCGCCCAGTCGGCCAGGTCCTTCACCCAGGTCTCCGGCAGCAGCGACCGCTCCACGACGAGGTAGGCGAAGAGGTCCTCGGCGGTGCGTTCCGAGCGCAGCCAGGCCGGGTCGGCGGTGCGGACCAGGTGCGCGCGGATCTCGGCGAGCGGCGCGCACCGGGCGGCGAGCCGGGCGGCGACGGTGCGCTGCCAGTCCGGGTCGGACTCGCCCCGGACCAGCAGGTGGCCGCCGTTGGCGCAGACCGCGAACTCCGGTGGCGGGCCGGGGAGATGGATGCGCCGGTACTGCTCGCGGGTGCGGGTGGTGGCCGGTACGAAGGTGGTGCGGCCGGCCAGTTCGGTGAGCAGCGCGGCGGCCGTCTCGGTCATATAGGAGAGCGGCCGGCCCTCGTAGACCTCGACGCAGAGCAGCCGGGGGGCCGCCGCGTCCGGCCCGGACAGGTACAGCGCGGCGGACGAGTAGATCAGGGTGCGGTCGAGGTCGCTGGCGACCAGCGGTGCGGGTGTGGTCATCAGGAGGCCACCGCCTTGCCGTCCGCGCCGGTGGCCCCGCGGGTGAAGCGGGGGTGGATCAACCCGACGCAGGTGTAGGGGAGTTCGTCGACCTCCTCGACGGGTACGCCGCGTTGCTCGGCCAGCAGTCGGACGTGGTCGAGGTCGCTGCCGGCGCCGCGCCGGGCGAGGATCCGCCAGGGGACCCGGCGGAGCAGGACCCGGGTGGTCTCGCCGACGCCGGGTTTGACGAGGTTGATGTCGTGGATGCCGTACTCCACGCTGATCCGCTCGACGGCCGCCCAGCCCGCCCAGGTCGGGGTGCGGTCGGTGGCGGCCAGTTCCCGTACGTCGGCGGCGACCTCGTCGGCGACCGCGTCGAAGCGGGCGGTGACGGTGTCCAGGAACGTCGCCGACAGGTCGCCGCCGGCCAGTTCGCGGTAGAACTTGGCGCCGTGGAAGTCGTCCGGTCCGACCAGGTCGGCGCGGAGCACGGTGCGCGAGATCAGCCCGGAGACGGTGGAGTTCAGGCAGGCGGACGGGATGAGGAAGTCGTCGCGGGTGCCGTAGGTCGTCACGCAGCCGCCGGGGTCGGCGAGCACCGCGATCCGCGGGTCGAAGTCGGGGAACTCCGTGAGTCCCGCCAGCGTCCCGGCGAGTTCGCGGGTGATGGCGCCCTTGCCCGTCCAGCCGTCCACGAAGACCACGTCCGCCGGGTCGTGGTGGGCGGCGAGCCAGCGCAGGGCGGTGGTGTCGATGCCCCGGCCGCGGACGATGGAGACGGCGTAGTGCGGCAGGTCCAGGCCGTGGGCGTACGCGGCCCAGCGGCGCATCAGGATGCCGACGGGGGTGCCGGCCCGGGCCAGCGAGACCAGGACGGGGCCGGGGCCCCGTTCGGCGAGGACGGTCTCGGTGACGGTCCCGACGGCGCGGGCGATCCGGTCGGCGGAGGTGCGCAGCGCGGCGTGGAACAGCTCCTGGTACCCCTCGCTGGGCTGGTACTCGACCGGTAGCGACTCCGCGTAGTGGGCGCCGCCGCGCTGGATCGCCTCCTCGCGCTCCTCGGTGGGCGCCTCCAACGTGACGTCGGACAGGTCCTGGAGCAGCCAGCCGACCTCCTCGGGGGCGTAGGAGGAGAAGGCGGGGCCGCGCAGCGGTCCGGGGAGCGCGCCGCGCGGGGTGTGGGCGGGGACGACGGCCAGCAGCAGCCGGTCGGTGTGGGCGGCGAGCCGGTCCAAGAGGCCGCCGGGGGCGTGCAGTTCGGGGCGGTCGCCGGCGGAGTCGACGACCGCGACGACGGCGTCGAAGCGGCGCGCCGGGTCGCTTCCGGGCGCGACGTTGTACGCGTAGCGCTCCCGCGGGCCGTCCGCCGGGTGGTCGTGGGCGGGGAACGCCAGCCGGGTGCGGATGGCGTAGCCGGGGTCGTCCACGGCGAGCACCGGGGAGCGGGTGGTGGTCGAGAAACTGACGGTCCCGCCGGTCCCGGCGATCCGCGCGTCCAGGGCACCGGCCAGGCGCAGCGGGGCGTACATCAGCTCCTCGTTGCCGAGGACGAGGATGCGGCGGGCGTCGCCGAGGTGCGCCGCGATCCGGGCGGCCATGGCGGGCAGTCGTTCCTCAAGGAGCGCGCGGTGGGCGGGGGTGAAGCCGTGCCGTCCGCCGTCGGGCAGCCCGGTGGGCCAGCCGAGGTCGATGCGCACCGCGTCCGGGCGCGGGGCCGCGCCGCTCACGGGGGGCGCGGGCGGCTCCTCGTGGGCGG
Source organism: Streptomyces sp. NPDC058000 (assembly GCF_042886435.1). NCBI lineage: Bacteria > Bacillati > Actinomycetota > Actinomycetes > Kitasatosporales > Streptomycetaceae > Streptomyces > Streptomyces sp. NPDC058000. The sequence continues at coordinate 12,612 of NZ_JBHVQS010000046.1, read as the reverse complement.
CGACCAGGTCCCGGCCGCGGTCCAGGACGTCGTCGGGCAGTTGGACGCCGCCGCCGGCCAGGGCGACCAGGTCGACGCGGGCGCCCAGGTCGGCGGCGAACTCCGCGAGCCGCTCGCGGTCCGCGGCGGAGCGCATGTCCACCAGGGCGACGACGACGTACCGCTTCCGCGGATAGCGGGCGTGCAGCGCCCGGATGGTGTTCAGGACCGTGCGCCCGGTGGAGAACTCGTCGTCGACGAGGACCAGGGGGCCGTCGCCGGCGAGCAGGGTGCGGTCCTCGGGGAGCAGCAGGTGCGCGGTGGCGTGACTGTGCTCCTCCTCGAAGCCGGCGGCGTGCGGTACGCCGGGGACCGGGCGGCGGGTGGAGTGCAGGTACGGCGCGAGCGCCAGCCCGTCGGCGACCGAGTGGCCGAGCCCGGTGGCGGTCTCGGCGTATCCGAGGACGAGGGCGCGGGCGGCGTCCGCGTCACCGAGCAGTGCGCGCACCCGGCGGCCCAGCCCGACGCCCGCGCCGTACACCACGTCCGGGCGCTGCGGTACGTGCTTGCCGAGCACGTTGGAGACCAGCAGATGGGCCCGCTTGGGGTTGCGCCGGAGCGCCAGCCCGAGCAGTTCCGACAGCTCGTCCCCGCCGCTCAGCGCGACGCCGAGCCGTCCGGCGACCCACTCTCCCGTCCACACCACGTGCCGTGTCTCCTCCGTCGTCGCGTCCATGCCGTCGTTCATGCCAGTGCTCTTGCCGTCGTTCTCGCTGTGGTCGGGGTTCCTGTCGGGCCGCCGTGCTCAGGCCGGTTGGAGGCTCGCGGTGAGCAGTTCCACGAAGCCGACGTCCTCGCGGGCCACGCCGAACGCCTCGGCGCGCAGCAGCGTCCGCTCGGCCCACGCCCGGTGCGGCTTCACCTCGTTCATCTTGTTGGTGTACGCGGAGCGCAGCACCCCGCCGTCGCCGCGCTCCGGCCGCAGGATGTCGGTGGCGTCGCTGTACTCCTCGTGGCTGACGACGGACAGGGCGTGCACCGGGGCGACGTGCGAGGGGTGGATGCAGGTCTTGCCCGTCAGGCCGTTGGCGCGGTCCAGTTCGATCTCGCGCAGCAGGCCGTCCATGTCGTGCTCGATCAGGGTGGTGCGGAGTTCCTCGGCCTGGCCCAGGAACGGGCTGCGGCGCAGCTGCGGCTTGAACATCCGCTCGTGCAGCCGGAAGTACTCCCACACCGGGCCGGTGACGGTGAAGCCGGTGCCGTCCGCGCGGCCGAGGACGTTGACCACGTCGGCGATCACGGAGGCGACGATCTGCACGTCGTACGCCGTCATGTCGGGGGCCCGGCGCAGGCCGTAGGCGGAGCAGAAGTCGGTGACGCCGAGGCGCAGCGCGAGCACCCGGTCGCGGTGGGCCTCGACGGTACGGGCGATGCCCGCCAGGGTTGCGGCGCGGCTCTCCAGGTGGAGCAGTTGCGGGGATTCCAGCACCGGCATCGCGAACAGTCGCCGCCCGCAGGCGGATTCGGCGCGGGCCAACGCCTCCAGAAACGGCTGGCCGCTCTCTGCGGTGAACTTGGGAAGTACGAATCCGGACAGTCTGCGCACGGCTGGTCCCATCCGGCGCACCAGGTCCGGTATTTGGGCCGGTTCGCGGACCCGGACGAAGAGCAGCGGAAGGTCCTCGCCACGGTCGGCCGCCTCGTCGAGCAGGCCGAGCTGCCGGACGAGGTTCTCCTCACCGGCCGCCACGTCGCCGTCGCCTATGGAGTCTTCGAGGCACAGCACCATGGACGTGACGCCGTGGGCGGCCTGCTTGAGGACGTCGACGGCGAGGCGGGGGCGGGTGGCGGGGCTGTAGAGCGTGGCACCGAGGGCGGCTGCGAGCGTGCGGGCCGGGGAGTCGGCGGTGAATTCCACCGGCTCCTTATGGAACAGGGTCTTCCGGATGTCGGGCGCAAGATGCCCAAAGTGACGCATACAACTCCCCGTATAGAAGCGGGACCCGGGCACCCCCGCTGCATCTCGGTGTCTGGATCCAGCCGGTAATCGTACGTGTGTGGGGGTCCGGAAAGTTCCCGCGCACACGAAAAACCCGCCACCGTCCGGCCACCCCGACGCGGCCACCGGGTGTCCGGGAAGCACCGGGCCCGGCCCCCGCGTTGTGGCCGCCACCGCAGGGAAGGCAGGATTGCGGCATGACGCACGCGATGCTGAAGGGGTCGAACGTCCCCCTCGACGCCACGGCCGTCCGGGCCGTCCTGCGCTGGACGCCGGGCACCGGCGTCCCCGACGTCGATGCCTCGGCCCTGCTGGTGGGACCGGACGGGCGCGTGCGCTCCGACGAGGACTTCGTCTTCTACAACCAGCCGCGACACCCCAGCGGCCTGGTCCGGCACCTGCCCAAGGCCCGCCTGACAGACGCCCTCACCGACACCATCGAGGCGGAGCTGACGCCGCTCGACACCTCGGTGGCGCGGGTGGTGCTCGCCGCCTCCTCGGACGGCGGCCCGTTCGGCGGGGTGACGGACCTACGGGTGCTGCTGTACGACGCGGCGGCGGACGGCGCGGAGCCACTGGCGGTCTTCGACGTGGTGCCCGAGACGGGCGAGGAGACCGCGCTGATCTGCGGTGAGCTGTACCGGCGCGGCGACAGCTGGAAGTTCCGGGCGCTGGGCCAGGGCTACGAGAGCGGACTGGTCGGCCTGGCCACCGAATTCGGCATCTCGGTGGACGAGAACGACACGTCCACCGGTCGGACGGCCCCCAAGCCCCCCGCGCCCCCGGAGGCGAGCGCCGCGGAGCCGCCGGCCGCCGACTCCCCGTCCCCCGAGGCGTCCACCGCGGACCCGCAGGGCGAGGACCCCACCGCGGCCGTCGCACGCCCCGCGACCGGCGCGCCGACCTCGGCCCCGCCCGGCCCCACCCCGTCCGGCCCGGTCTCCCCGCCCCCCGGCGCCTGGCCCGAGCAGGCCACCGCCCCGCCGGCCGGCGCCCCGCAGTCGGACCCGGCGGCGATCACCCAGCACGTACCGGACCGGATGCCGGAACCGTTCTCCGCCGCTCCGCTCCCCCCCGCCCCCACCGGCGGCTACGGCTACGGCTACGGCTACCCGGCCAACGTCCCGCCCCCGCCGACGCAGCCGCCGGCCCAGCCCGCGGCTCAGCCCGCTTACGGCTACCCGGGCCCGCCGCAGCAGCAGCCCTACCCGCCCCAGCAGCCGCCCACCTACGGCTATCCGCAGCAGCCGCAGCCCGCCCCCGCGTACGGCTACCCGGCGCCGCCGCAGCAACCACAGCAACCACAGCCCTTCATGCCCGACCCGGCGTTCGTCCTGCCGCCCCAGGGGCCGCAGTTCCAGCGCCGCTGACGCACCGGAAACGGCCGGGGTGCCGGGAGACACGCACGGTGTCCCCCGGCACCCCGGCCGTGCCGGGCGTGCCCGCCCGGTTGCTCAGACCTTCGACTTGTAGCCGCGGCCCCACTGGAGCCCCCAGCCGTACAGCCGGTCCAGCTCGGCCTGGAAGCCGTAGACGTACTTCACCTCGCGGCGCACCGACAGGCCGTCCTTGCCGTTCTCCAGCATGAAGATGGCGCAGGAACGGGCCTGCGGCGCCCGCTCGTCCAGCTTGACCTCGACCCGCGGCCCGGTGCTCGGGTAGAGCGTCACCACCGCGTGCGTACGGTCGAACGCCGGGGTCCCGTCGTAGATGTAGACGAAGATCAGCAGTCGCTTGATCTCGTCGCGGTGGTCCAGGTTGATGTACAGCGTCTCGCCGGACCCGGAACCGAACCGGTCGTCGCCGCTGAGCTTGACGAACGGCGGGGCGTTGAGGTCGCCGAGGAAGTCGCCCAACGGCTGCACCACGCCCTTGCTGCCGTCCTGGAGCTCGTACATACAGGCCAGATCGAGGTCCACGTTGACCACGGCCGGGCCCTGCGCCTGCACGATCTCCGGCCGGAACAGCCTGCTCGGGTTGCGCAGCAGACTGCCGGAGCGCTGCCCGCCCCGCTCGCCGAAGTCCGAGGTCCGCATCTGCCAGCTCAGATTGACCCGCAGATGGCCGCTGGCCGCCCCCTGCTTCGTCAGCGAGACGACCGGATTCCGCTTCGTCAGCTCGACGACGTACGACGCGCCACCGCCGTCGAACTTCGGCGCGTTGCCACGCCACAAGTTCCCCAGGAACGACACTTTCCCCACCCCATCGTTGTGGCCCCTACCCAGTACGGGGCGGCCGTGGGTGTGTCCCCGTGGCCGCCCCGCAGAAAGCGTTCCTCATTCAGAGGTCCGTCACACTCCCGACGACACTTCCGACTGCGCCGACGACCTCTCGCCCGGCTTGCCCTCGCGCCGGTTGCGCAGCACCGAGGAACCGAAGGAGAGCGCGATCAGGACGACGCCGACCAGGCCGGTGATGACCTCGTTGATCTCGTACCGGATCGTGACCAGCAGGATGACGCCCAGCGCACCGATGGCGTAGTGCGCCCCGTGCTCCAGATAGACGTAGTCGTCCAGGGTCCCCTTGCGGACCAGGAAGACGGTCAGCGAGCGGATGTACATCGCGCCGATGCCCAGACCCAGTGCCATCTCGAAGATGTCGTTGGTGATGGCGAACGCGCCGATGACACCGTCGAAGGAGAACGAGGCGTCGATGACCTCCAGGTAGAGGAACATGAAGAACGCCGCCTTGCCGGCCAGGCCCACCGCGGCGCCGGCCCCGCTGCCCTTCTTCTGCACCGCGGCCCCGGCGCCGTCCTCGCCGTCCGCCTCGTCGTCCTCCAGCCGGCCCTCGAAGTAGCCGGAGATACCGCCGACGACGAGGTAGGTGACCAGGCCCGCGATGCCGGCCAACAGGACCGTGGTGGTCTTGTCACCGCCGCCGTGCGCGGCCTGCGGCGCCACCGTCACGGCGCTGACCAGCAGGACGACCAGGGCGACGACGACGGAGAGGGTGTCGAGCTTGCCGATCCGGGCGAGCGGCTTCTCGATCCATGACAGCCAGGTGTAGTCGCGGTCCTCGAAGATGAAGTCGAGGAAGATCATCAGCAGGAAGATGCCACCGAAGGCCGCGATGGCCGGGTGGGCGCTGGTGACCAGCTCCTCGTAGTGCGCCTTGTTGTTGATGGCGAGCTGGACCGCCTCGATCGGCCCCATCTTCGCGGTGATCGCGACGATGACGACCGGGAAGACCAACCGCATGCCGAACACCGCGACGAGGATGCCCACGGTGAGGAAGATCTTCTGCCAGAAGGCGTTCATCTTGCGCAGGATGCCCGCGTTGATGACCGCGTTGTCGAAGGACAGCGAGATCTCCAGGATGGACAGGATCCCGACGATCGCGAGCCCCTGCCACCCCCAGAGGACGCCGGCCAGGCCGAGGCCGAGCACCGTGATGGCGAACGACCAGCCAAAGGTTTTCAGGAGCACTGCCTACCCAATCCCTCGCTGTGTGGGTCCCCCGCGCGCAGTGCGCGGCGCTTTGCAAAACGTTGACCCGAAGTCTAGAGCGCGCACTTTCCGGCCGGGCCGGTCGACCCCCGCCCGACCGGAGAACCGCAGGTCGGGAACAGCGTTCCCACTCTTCGAGGACGGCAGCCCCAGAGTGCCGCCCGCCGCGCCTGGCCCGCGGCGGACGACACACCTTCCGACACCGCCGACGACCGGGCGGTGTCGTACCCGCTTACGAAACGTCGACCCCGAAGTCCAGGGCGATGCCCCGCAGGCCCGACGCGTACCCCTGGCCCACGGCCCGGAACTTCCATTCGCCGTTGCGGCGGTAGACCTCTCCGAAGATCATCGCGGTTTCGCCGGCGGCGTCCTCACTGAGGTCGTAACGGGCGAGTTCGCTGCCGTCGGCCTGGTTGAGGATCCGGATGAAGGCGTTGCTGACCTGCCCGAAGCTCTGCCCGCGCAGATCGGCCTCGTGGATCGAGACCGGGAAGACGATCGTCTCCACCTGCTCGGGGACCTGGGTGAGGTCGACCAGGATCGTTTCGTCGTCGCCCTCGCCCTCACCGGTGAGGTTGTCCCCGGTGTGCTCGACGGACCCCTCGGGGCTCTTGAGGTTGTTGTAGAAGACGAAGTACTCGTCCCCCAGCACCCGACCCGACCGGCACAGCAGCGCACTGGCGTCGAGGTCGAAGGGTGCTCCAGTGGTGGACCGCGCGTCCCAGCCGAGGCCGACCGTGATCTGAGTGAGATTCGGAGCGGCCTTGGACAGGGAGACGTTGCCCCCTTTGGCGAGCGTGACGCCCATGGTGTTCGCTTCCTCCCCGGTGTCGGTGCGGGGCGCGGCGCACGCCCCGGAAACGCGCCCGGCGCCGCACTCCCCGATCGGGGCGTACGGCGCCGGGCACGGTCGCGCCGTGCGGTCAGACGTTGACGCCGAAGTCCTGCGCGATGCCGCGCAGGCCCGAGGCGTAGCCCTGACCGATGGCGCGGAACTTCCACTCCGCGCCGTTGCGGTACAGCTCGCCGAAGACCATGGCGGTCTCGGTCGAGGCGTCCTCGCTCAGGTCGTAGCGCGCCAGCTCCTTGCCGTCGGCCTGGTTGACCACGCGGATGTAGGCGTTGCGGACCTGGCCGAAGCTCTGCTGGCGGGTCTCGGCGTCGTAGATCGACACCGGGAACACGATCTTGTGGACGTCGGCGGGGACACCGACGAGGTTCACCTTGATGGCCTCGTCGTCGCCCTCGCCCTCACCGGTGGTGTTGTCACCGGTGTGCTCGACCGAACCGCACGGGCTCTTGAGGTTGTTGAAGAACACGAAGTTCTGGTCGTTGGCGACCTTGCCCTGGTCATTCGTCAGCAGGGCGCTGGCGTCCAGGTCGAAGTCCGTACCGGTGGTGGTACGCGCGTCCCAGCCCAGACCGACGAGAACGGCGGTCAGATTGGGGGCTTCCTTCGTCAGCGAGACGTTGCCGCCCTTGCTGAGGCTGACTCCCACGAGTCCTCCCGTAGATTCGAGGGGTACGTCCAGATGTGCGCCCCCATCGTGCATGGCATCGGATCAACGATTTGATCCTAGTGACCGGTTCCCGCCGAACGCAGATAACGCACATGGATCTCGACGGATGTCCGGCCCCGGCCATGATCCACCGGGCAGGTCTAGGGCCTGTCGTCACATTCCCGTCGTCGCCCGAAGGGCGGCCCCGCGGCGTCTGGTGCGTGCTCACGGCGTGCCGGGCGGAAGTCCTTGTACTGGACGTACTTGGGCTTTCGCCCGGTGCGGCGAGAGGGCGTGCCAGGCGTCGCGAGGCAGACGGGAATGTGACGACCGGCCCTAGAGGGCCGCGAGCGCCTTGACGTAGTCGTTGAGGTCACGGGCGTCGGGCAGGCCGTTGACGATCGTCCAGCGCACCACGCCCTCCTTGTCGATGACGAAGGTGCCACGTACCGCGCAGCCCTTCTCCTCATCGAAGACGCCGTACGCCCTGGAGACCTCGCCGTGCGGCCAGAAGTCCGACAGCAGCGGGTACTCCAGGCCCTCCTGCTCGGCGAAGACCCGCAGCGAGAACAGGGAGTCGTTGGAGACGGCCACCAGCTGCACGTCGTCGTTGACGAACTTCGGCAGCTCGTCGCGGAGCGCGCAGAGCTCACCGGTGCACACGCCGGTGAAGGCGAACGGGTAGAAGAGCACCACGACGTTCTTCTCGCCGCGGAAGTCCGAGAGCTTCACCAGCTCGCCGTGCTGGTTCCTCAGCTCGAAATCCGGAGCTGCGGTGCCGACCTCGATCGCCATGGGACTGCTTCCTTCCCGCGTCACCCTCTACTGGACGCGACCACCCTACGCGTCCGCCCAGATGGCCGGCGCACCGCTCCTGAACTGCACCGAGCCCCTTCCGGAACGACTCCGGAAGGGGCTCGGCGAGGACGTCGGGTGGCGCGGTCGATCAGCGCTTGGGCGAGATCAGCCGGCTGCCGGTCCAGTCCTTACCCGCGTTGATGCTCCGGGTCTGGGACAGGCCCGCGGTCTGTGCGGCGTCGTTGATGTCGCTCGGCTCGATGTAGCCGTCGCGCCCTGTCTTGGGCGTCAGCAGCCAGATCATGCCGCCCTCTTCGAGCAGGCCGATGGCGTCCACCAGCGCGTCCGTGAGATCGCCGTCCTCGTCCCGGAACCATAGGACGACGATGTCGGCAACATCGTCATAGTCCTCGTCCACAAGGTCCTGGCCGATGATGGACTCAATGCCTTCTCGGAGCTCCTGCTCGACGTCGTCGTCGTAGCCGATCTCCTGGACCACCTGTCCGGGCTCGAACCCCAGCCTGGTGGCAGGGTTGGTCCGCTCCTCCGCGTGGTCCGCGGTCGCGCTCACGGATTGCCTCCTGTCATGTTTCGGAAAGTACTCGGGGACTCCGCGCGTGCGCGGAGCATTGGCCGTAGTCCACACGTGCCGGGCGGATCGCGCAAGTACCCGACGGTCGAGACCGCCGAAACGGTGACGATCGACGGGCCCACCGCCGCGGCCCGGCCCCCACCAGGACACCATGAAGTGATACGCACCACAGCATTGTGCCGGGTATATGGGGTAGGCGGGAAGGAATGGCCCCCGCGAAGGGTATCGGAGCCTTCCGGCTCCCCTTGCCGGCGCCGCACGGCCGCACGCCGGGGCGTTTCGAGATGCGCGTATGGTTGCGATTTGGCCGACCACAAGTATCGGCCCTTTCCGCGCCATCTCTCAGCGGGTGGTTACCCATCGGTAGAGGTGACGTATCCCAGTGGCTCGGTACACGATGGAAGACGGCGCGACACAAGGCACAAACAGCTTTCGTCCCCGTGCGCAGCGGCAATAGCAGGCAGAGCACGACACGAACCGAACCCGAAGGAACAGCGTGGCTTCCGGATCCGATCGAAACCCGATCATCATTGGCGGCCTTCCCAGCCAGGTCCCGGACTTCGATCCCGAAGAGACCCAGGAATGGCTCGACTCGCTCGACGCGGCCGTCGACGAGCGAGGCCGGGAACGTGCCCGCTACCTCATGCTCCGCCTGATCGAGCGCGCCCGCGAGCGGCGTGTGGCCGTGCCCGAGATGCGGAGCACGGACTACGTCAACACCATCGCGACCAAGGACGAGCCGTTCTTCCCGGGCAACGAGGAGATCGAGCGCAAGGTCCTCAACGCGACCCGGTGGAACGCCGCCGTGATGGTCTCCCGCGCCCAGCGCCCGGGCATCGGCGTCGGCGGCCACATCGCCACCTTCGCCTCCTCCGCCTCGCTGTACGACGTGGGCTTCAACCACTTCTTCCGCGGCAAGGACGAGGGCGACGGCGGCGACCAGATCTTCTTCCAGGGCCACGCCTCCCCCGGCATCTACGCCCGCGCCTTCCTCCTGGACCGACTCACCGAGACCCAGCTGGACGCCTTCCGCCAGGAGAAGTCCAAGGCCCCCAACGGGCTCTCCAGCTACCCGCACCCGCGGCTGATGCCGGACTTCTGGGAGTTCCCGACCGTCTCGATGGGCCTCGGCCCGCTCGGCGCGATCTACCAGGCCCGGATGAACCGCTACCTGGAGGCCCGCGGCATCGCCGACACCTCCAAGTCGCACGTCTGGGCGTTCCTCGGCGACGGCGAGATGGACGAGCCGGAGTCGCTCGGCCAGCTGTCCATCGCCGCCCGCGAGGGCCTGGACAACCTGACCTTCGTCGTCAACTGCAACCTCCAGCGGCTGGACGGCCCGGTCCGCGGCAACGGCAAGATCATGCAGGAGCTGGAGTCGCAGTTCCGCGGCGCCGGCTGGAACGTCATCAAGCTGGTCTGGGACCGCAGCTGGGACCCGCTGCTGGCGCAGGACCGCGACGGCATCCTGGTCAACAAGCTCAACAGCACCCCCGACGGCCAGTTCCAGACGTACGCCACCGAGACCGGTGCGTACATCCGCGAGCACTTCTTCGGTGACGACCACCGGCTGCGCGCGATGGTCGCGAACATGACCGACGACCAGATCCTGCACCTGGGCCGTGGCGGTCACGACCACCGGAAGATCTTCGCGGCGTACGCGGCGGCCAAGGCCCACCGGGGCCAGCCGACCGTGATCCTGGCCCAGACCGTCAAGGGTTGGACGCTCGGCCCGAACTTCGAGGGCCGCAACGCCACCCACCAGATGAAGAAGCTGACGGTCGAGGACCTCAAGCGCTTCCGCGACCGGCTGCACCTGCCGATCCCGGACAAGGACCTGGAGGACGGCGCGCCGCCGTACTACCACCCGGGCCCGAAGTCCGAAGAGATCCAGTACATGCACGACCGCCGCAAGGGGCTGGGCGGCTATGTGCCGACCCGGGTCGTGCGTGCCAAGCCGCTGGAGCTGCCCGGCGACAAGGCGTACGCCACCGCCAAGAAGGGCTCGGGACAGCAGAAGATCGCCACGACCATGGCGTTCGTCCGCGTCCTGAAGGACCTGATGCGGGACAAGGAGATCGGCAAGCGCTTCGTGCCGATCGCCCCGGACGAGTACCGCACCTTCGGCATGGACGCGTTCTTCCCGTCGGCCAAGATCTACAACCCGCTGGGCCAGACCTACGAGTCGGTGGACCGCGAGCTGCTGCTGGCCTACAAGGAGTCCCCGACCGGTCAGATGCTGCACGACGGCATCACCGAGGCCGGCTGCACCGCGTCGCTGATCGCGGCGGGCTCCGCGTACGCCACCCACGGCGAGCCGCTGATCCCGGTCTACGTCTTCTACTCGATGTTCGGGTTCCAGCGGACCGGCGACCAGTTCTGGCAGATGGCCGACCAGCTCTCCCGCGGCTTCGTGCTCGGCGCGACCGCCGGCCGCACGACGCTGACCGGTGAGGGCCTGCAGCACGCCGACGGCCACTCCCAGCTGCTCGCCTCGACCAACCCGGCGTGTGTCGCCTACGACCCGGCCTACGGCTACGAGATCGCGCACATCGTCAAGGACGGTCTGCGGCGGATGTACGGCGAGACCGCCGGCGGCCAGCCGGGCGAGGACATCTTCTACTACCTGACCGTCTACAACGAGCCGATCCTGCACCCGGCGGAGCCGGAGGACGTCGACGTCGAGGGCATCCTCAAGGGTCTGCACCGGATCAAGCCGGGCGAGAAGGGCGAGCACCGGGCCCAGATCCTTGCCTCGGGCGTCGCGGTGCCGTGGGCCGTCGAGGCCCAGCAGATCCTCGCCGACGAGTGGAACGTCAAGGCCGACGTGTGGTCGGCGACGTCCTGGAACGAGCTGCGCCGCGAGGCGGTGCAGGTCGAGGAGCGCAACCTGCTCCACCCGGAGGAGGAGCAGCGCGTGCCGTACGTGACGCGCAAGCTCCAGGGCGCCGAGGGCCCGAAGGTCGCGGTCTCGGACTGGATGCGGGCCGTCCCGGACCAGATCGCGCGCTGGGTGCCGGGCACGTACCAGTCGCTGGGTGCCGACGGCTTCGGCTTCGCGGACACCCGCGGTGCTGCCCGCCGCTTCTTCCACATCGACGCCCAGTCGATCGTGCTGGGCGTGCTCACCGAGCTGGCCAAGGAGGGCAAGGTCGACCGCTCGCTGCTCAAGCAGGCCATCGACCGCTACCAGCTGCTGGACGTGACGGCCGCCGACGCGGGTGAGGCCGGCGGCGACGCCTGACCTCCCCGCGGCCGTCCGCCGCACCGTCTCCTCCGCGCCCCCCGACCGGCGAAGCCCGCCGGTCGGGGGGCGCGGTGCGTCCGTCGGGGCCGGACCGTTCAGTGCTCCCACAGCTTGAACGCCCTTACCTGGTACGGGGAACGGGGCACCCAGCTGCCGCCGCCCGGGTAGGTGTCGAACTCGCCGGTCTCGGCGCAGACGGCGCTCTGGTAGGTGGTGACCGGGCGGCCGGTGCGGTTGGCGAGCGAGGCGGCGGTCATCCCCTTGGGGAGGGTCACGCAGCTCTCGATGTCGGTGCCGGACAGCTCGTAGCTCTGTCGACGGCCGCCGAAGTCCGTCTTCGGCCACAGGCACAGCTGCCCGGCCGAGCAGTCACCGGACGCGGTGGCGGTGCGGCCGCCGCCGGCCGCGTGGGCGGCCGGGGTGCCCAGGATGTACGGCGTGGCCAGCGCCGCGGCCAGCGCGGCGAGGCCGGTGACGAGTGCGGCGCTGCGGGACGTGCCTGACGTGTGGATGCGCATGAGAATCGCTCCCCCGTGTCGTGGCCGTGGTGGGCCGCGCAGGTCGGCGCGGGCCACGGCGGTGTTGTCCGCGGCGGGCGGGTGCCCGCAGCGGGTTCGGGTTCGAGCGTGCGGCGGAACGGGCGCGTCCGCCAAGCCCGCGGCGACTCCTCCACCCGGATCAGGTATGGGGATAACTCGACGATCGTGAACCGGGCTGCCGGTAAGCGGAGTTGACGTGCCATGGACGGTAGGGGCGGGGCGCGGAAACGGTTCCTCTGGTCTGCGGCAAGGGAGTTGGATGGGGCCGCGGTCCAGGAGGCGGGGACCGGGCCCGCTGGTTCCCGCCTCGGGCCACCCGAACGAGGGATGCGCCTCCGGCTCGGAGGTCAACTGCTGCCTGGGGAGCGGTGATTGCCGGTGGGGGGCGGTGCTGGAGTGCGGGTTGACGGCGGATGACGGCCGACGGGCCGGTCTCCGGACCGGCCCGGCCCCGGCCGCGGACCCGTACGCGCAACGGCGCGCGGCCGGCCGAGGGGGTGGTTCGGCCCT
>NZ_JBHVQS010000045.1:0-73742 GCF_042886435.1 Streptomyces sp. NPDC058000 | reverse complement strand
CCTCGGTGGTCGCCACGACGACGATCGCGGCATCCGCCCCGGTCGCCGCCCGGACCGCCTCCTCGATCTCACCGTCGCCGTCGAGCTGCGGTTCGCCGTGGCCGAGGACGAAGTTCAGGGCGTTCATGCCTTCCCCCAGACCGAGGCGGTGCGGCACGAAGCGCAAGGTGAGCGAAACCTCCTGATCGGCAGTCAGCTCCGTGGCGATCCGGTGCTCTACGGGCTGCATGAACGCCTCGAAGGGGTCGGAGCCCTCCTTCCCGGCACCGTCGCCGTCGAAGACGACCTCGCCGCCCACGGTCAACCGGAGCCGCCCCGCGCCGGCCACCGCCAGGGTGTGGGTCCCCGTGGCCCGCGGGGTGAAACTGCCGGTGAGTTCGACCGCGTGCAGGTTCCGCCGGGTGACGCCGTCGGGGAAGCTGCCGAGCGCCTGGACCTTGCCGTCGAACTGCGGTGTCTCGGCGAGCAGTCGGCCCTCGGCGGTGAGGTAGCGGGCGCGCAGGGTGAAACCCTCACGGGCGTGCGGGATACGGGTGCGCGGGTCGGCACCGGTCGCGAACACCACCTCGACGCCCTCGGGCAGCGCGGCCCGCAGGCCCGCGAGCGGAGAGACGATCCGTGCGGGGAAGACGGTCGCGGAACCACCGCCGAGCACCCGGGCGTCGCGGGCGGCCGCACCGATGACGGCGACCCGGCGCAGCGCCGCGGCGTCGAGCGGCAGGACCGGGCGCACGCCGCCCTCCGGTGCCTTGCCCGCAGGCTCGTTGCGCAGCAGGACGACGGCGCGGCGGGCCAGCTCGCGGGCGACGGCACGGCCGTCGATGCCCTGCGGGACGTCGGACGGGGCCACCGCGGGCGGCACCCCGTCCAGAGCGCCGGTCCGGGCGGCGAGCAGCAACACCCGGCGGACCGCGGCATCCACCTCCGACTCGGCGATCTCGCCCGCGCGGACGGCCGCCGCGAGCGGGGCGCCGAAGACCGTGCGGGGCCCCGGCATCGCCACGTCCAGCCCGCCGCGCAGGGCACGGACGGTGTTCCGGGCCGCCGTCCAGTCGGAGACGTTGCAGCCGTCGAAGCCCCAGGCGCCGCGCAGGACTTCGGTGACGAGGTGGTGGTGTTCGGTCATCGTCGAGCCGTTGACCTGGTTGTAGGCGGTCATGATGGCCCAGGGCCGGGCGTGGGCGACGATGTGCTCGAAGGGCGCGAGATACAGCTCGTGCAGCGGGCGCGGGGCAATGCGGTTGTCGACCGTGAAGCGGTCGGTCTCGGCGTCGTTGCCGACGAAGTGCTTGACCGTGGTGCCGACGCCGCCTTCCTGTACGCCCCGCACATAGCCCGCGCCGATCGCGCCGGTCAGCAGCGGGTCCTCCGAGTAGCACTCGAAGTGGCGGCCGCCCAGCGGCGAGCGGTGCAGGTTGACGGTCGGCGCCAGCAGGACGTGCACGCCCTTGCGGCGGGCTTCCTGGGCGAGCAGATGGCCGGCCCGGCGGGCCAGTTCGGGGTCCCAGGTGGCGGCCAGGGCGGTGGGGCTGGGCAGCGCCACCGAGGGGTCCTCCGCGCTCCACTGCCGGCCCCGGACGCCGATCGGCCCGTCCGACATCACCAGCGATCGCAGTCCGATCGCGGGCACCGCCGGCAGGCTCCACATGTCCTGCCCCGAGAGCAGCCGGGCCTTGCTGTCCAGATCGAGCGCGCCGAGCGCCCGCTCCACCACACCGGAATAGTCGTGGGATCCGGCGCTCGTGCCGGGGCCATGGTCGGTGTCCGGGCCGGGGGCGGTGCGGGGGTCGCCGGGCTCGGCGTGGCGGGCGTGCGGCTGATCGGTCATGTGCGGCGCTCCCTTGCGTGGACGTGCGGGCCCCCTGGCCGAATTCTTACTCTCATACCGGACGGAAGGTAGGTATCGAGATGGTTCCGTTACCAGCGAGTCGCGGGCGCCGGGGGAGCAGATCGGGAGGGTTACGCTCGGCCGGTGAGTGCACGAGAGCGGGACGCGCGCCGCGGTGCCCGGCGGGCCGGCGGCGGGCGGGAGGTGCAGCGCGCGGAGCGGCGGGCGGCGATCCTGGAAGCCGCCATGAAGCTGATCGCCGAGCGCGGCTACCGCCGGACCTCGCTCGCCGCCGTCGCCGAACGGGCCGGGCTGACGCAGCAGGGACTGCTGCACCACTTCCCGTCGAAGGAACTGCTGCTGGTCGGCGTGCTGGAGGCACGCGACCGCTGGGACGCGGCCGCCGCGGCCTCCGGATCCTGGCGCACCGACACCCTCGCCCAACTCGTCGAGTACAACGCCACCCGCCCCGGCATCGTCCAGGCGTACACCGTGCTCTCCGCCGACAGCGTCACCGAGGACCACCCGGCACGCGCCTTCTTCGAGGCCCGTTTCCGCGCCGTGCGCGAGGCGCTGGCCGGGGCGCTCCGGGCCGAGTTCGGTGACACCCTGCCCGGCGGTCTGACCCCGGAGCGGGCGGCGCCGCTCCTGGTCGCGGTGATGGACGGACTCCAACTGCAGTGGCTGCTGGACCCGGAACGGGTTGACCTGCCGGCGTCGTTCCGGGACTTCCTGGGGCTGCTCGGAGGCGGGGAGACGGGTCAGACGGGCCCGGGCCCGGGGGCGGAAGAGGGCTCGGGTGCGGGGCGCGAGGGGAGCGTCGGCGGTGGCACGGGGGCGGGCGACGGCGGTGGCCCGGGGGCCAGCGAGGGCGCGCAGTAGGCGCGGGGGCGGGCCGTTGGCGGGGTGACCGTCAGCGTCGTGGGGCCGGAGGGGCATCGGTGCCGGAGGCAGCTTGGGGCCTTGGAGCGGGGACGAGCGGTAGCCGAGCCGGAGTTCGGTGGGTGAGGTGTGGCTCCGGTGAGCCGTTGTCCGGGCTTCGGCGGGTGGGGGGCGAGGGGCGGTAGTCGCCGGGCGGCAGGCTGGGGCGTGGTGGCCGGAGCGTCGGGGCGTTGCGCAGACGGGAGTTATCCACAGGCCACCGCGGGCGGGATGCGGGGCGGGCATCATGGGCGAATGATCATTGCAGCCGCACAATTCCCCTCCGTACCAGGCAACATCGCTGCCAACGCCACACGGATGGCCGGGCTCATCGCCGAGGCCGCCGAGCGCGGCGCCGGGCTGGTGGTCTTCTCCGAGCTGGCCCTGACCCACTATGACCTCCGACCGATAGCCGCCGATCCGGTGGGGCTGGCGGTGCTGCCCGACGACCCCCGGCTGGCGCCCGTACGGGAGGCGTGTCGCGCGGCCGGTGTCGCCGCGGTGGTCAACGGCCCCGGTCGCGGCGCCGGGGCCGGTGCGAAGCCCACCCTCGCCAGCTTCGTCTTCGGGCCGGACGGCACGCTGCTCACCCGCTACGACAAACGGCACCTGACCGAGACCGAGAACGCGGTGTTCGCGCCGGGCAGCGCGCACGGACGGTTCACACTGGGCGGAATCCGCTTCGCGCTCGCCACCTGCTTCGACAGCTCCTTCCCCGAGGTGCCGGAGCGGGCCGCGGCGGACGGCTGCCGGGTGTATCTGTCCAGCGCCTTCCACGGCGACGCGGAGCGGGTGGCGCGGTACGCCGAGTTGGCGCGTGACCACGGGCTGCACGTGGTGCTCGCCAATGGCATCGGGAGCAACGAGCCGGGCGGCGTCGGGCTCAGCGGCTGTTGGCTGCCGTCCGGTGAGCAGGTGGCGGCGGCGTCCGCCGGTCTGGGCAGTGACGGCGCCGAGGTCGTGCTGAGCGACGTCCGGGACGCGATCACGCTGATGGCCGACCCGGCGGTGGCCGCGGTGCCGGTCCGGGAGTGCGGTGAGCCACTGGTGGACGTGCGTGCCGCGGCGCCCGGGTTGCTGGTGGACGGGCTCAAGGCCGGGGCGGACGGCGAGGATGGGGGCGGTGCGTTCGCCCACCTGCGGGAGGGGGTACTGCGGCGGCTGCTGGCCGCACAGAAAGCGCTGCCGGACGGGCTGCGGCTCCAGTTCGTGGAGGGATACCGCCCGCCGGCCCTCCAGTGCCACTACTTCACGCAGTACGGGGACGAACTCCGCGCGGCCCACCCCGACTGGGACGCCGCGCAGATCCACCGGGCCGCCAGCCGCTACGTGTCCCCGCCGGAGATCGCCCCGCACAGCGCGGGCGGTGCCGTGGACCTCACTCTGGTCACGGCGGACCGCGGCGATGTCGACATGGGGACTTTGATCAATGCGTCCCCTGAGGAAAGCGGCGGCGCCTGCTACACCTCCGCGCCGGAGCTGACACCCACGGCCCGCGCCAACCGCCGGATCCTGTCCGCCGCACTGCGCGGAGCGGGCCTGGTCAACTACCCGACCGAGTGGTGGCACTGGTCCTACGGCGACCGCTACTGGGCGCTGGCGACCGGCGCGGAGCACGCTCTCTACGGGCCCAGGGAGCTCGGCGGGGACCCGATGGGCGGTCACACGGACGGCGCGGTCGGCTCGGTCGGCTCGGTCGGCGCGGTCGGCGCGGTCGGCGCGGTTCGCGTGGGTGAGGCGGCTGGCCCGGACGGCGCGGGAGTCGAGCGGTGAGGTACGGACGGGACCGAGGGGGCGGGGCGGCGGCACGGTGGGCAACCACCGTGCCGCACAACCCCGTTGACTCCGTTGACTCAGTTGACTCAGTTGGTGCCACTGGCCCCGTCGGCGTCATTGGCCCCGTTGGTCCCGTCCTCCTCCGAGCACTCCCCCGGTCCGCCGAATCGGTCGGGTCCTCAGGCCCGGTCGGCTCGGCCAGCAGTGGCAGCCCGGCCACAACCGCCGGCTCAGCGCTGCGGCGGCTGCGGCGGCTCGGGCCCGCCCGACAGCGCCTAGGACTGTTGGGGCAGTTCCGGCAGCTGGGCCAGTTCTTCGGTCGTGGGGTACGAGGGCTGTGCGCCCGGCTTGGTGACGGCTGCGGCGCCGACGCGTACCGCGAAGCGGGCCGCCTCGGGGAGGGTGGCACCGCCGGCCAGTCGGGTGGCCAGGGCGCCGGTGAAGGCGTCGCCGGCACCGGTGGTGTCCACGGCCTTGACCCGTACGCCGGGGACGGCGGTCGTCCCGGCGTCGTCCAGCACCAGCGCGCCGTCACCGCCGAGGGTCACCACGACCGAGCGGGCGCCCCGCTCGTGCAGTGCGGCCGCCCAGTCGGCGGGGGTGCCGTCGGTGTGTCCGGACAGCTGCCGGGCCTCGTGCTCGTTGACCACCAGCGGGTCGGCCGCGGCCAGGAGTTCACGGTCGAGGTCCTCGGGGGCCGGCGAGGGGTTGAGGACGACGCGGGTGCCGGCCTCCTCGGCGGCCGCGGCGGCCGCCCGCACGGTCTCCATCGGGATCTCCAGTTGCAGGGAGACCACCGAGGAGGCCGCGATGACGTCCTTGGCGGCGGCCACGTCGTCCGGGGTGAGGGCGGCGTTGGCGCCCGGCGAGACGACGATGCTGTTGTCGCCGTCCGGGCCGACGATGATCATCGCGGTGCCGGTGCGGGCGTCCTCGTCCACGATGACGGGGGCCACGTCGGTGCCCGCCGCGCGCTGGGCGGCCAGCAGCAGTTCACCGTAGGCGTCCCCGCCGACCCGGGCCAGCAGGGCGGTGCGCCCGCCGATCCGGGCCGCCGCGGCCGCCTGGTTGGCGCCCTTGCCGCCGGCCGACTCCATCAGGTCCGTGCCGAGCACGGTCTCCCCCGCGCCGGGCCGCCGGGCCACCCGTACGGTCAGGTCCGCGTTGGCCGAGCCGACCACCAGGACGTCGTACATGCGCCGTTCCTCTTCTCTGTCCGGGCGTCGTTCTCTCGTGTCCATACGCCGCTTTCCCGTTTCTTCCTGCGTGCCGCCGCCCGGCGGCACCGTCAGCCGCCGAATGCGGCGGCGTTGGCCGCCGTCACCAGCACCACCGGCACCTTCACCATCCGCGGCAGCCGCTCCCCGCGGGCCGCTTTCAGTGCCCAATCGACGGCCTGTTTGCCGAGGAGTTCGGGCTGCTGGGCGACGGTGGCGGTCAGGGTGCCGGCACGGACGGCGCCGACCCCGTCCGGGGTCCCGTCGAACGCCACCACCTTCACGTCCTTGCCGGAGCGGGCGCCCAGCGCCTTGGAGGCGCCGAGTGCCATCTCGTCGTTGGCGGCGAACACCCCGCCGATGTCGCGGTGCGCCTGGAGCATATTGGACATCACGTCCATGCCCTTGGTGCGGTCGAAGTCCGCGGGCTGTCGGGCGACGACCTCGATGCCCGGGTACTGCTTGATGCCCTCCTCGAAGCCCTGGCCGCGTTCACGGGCGGCGGAGGTGCCGGGCTGGCCTTCGAGGAAGGCCACCTTGCCCTTGCCGCCGAGCGCCTCGGCGAGGGTCTTGGCGGCGAGCCGGCCGCCGGCGACGTTGTCGGAGGCGATGGTCGCGCCGACCTGCCCGCCGTTGACGCCGCGGTCGATGGAGATCACCGGCACCTTGGCCCGGTTGGCGACGCCGACGGCCGGGACGGCGGCGTCGGAGTCCACCGGGTTGATGATGGCCGCCTTCACCTGCTGGCTGGTGAAGGTCTCCATCTGGTTGATCTGCTGCATGGGGTCGTTCTGCGCGTCGGTGATGTTGATGTGCAGTCCGCGGGCGTCCGCCTCGGCCTGCGCGCCCTTCTTGATGCCGACGAAGAACGGGTTGTTCATCGTGGACAGGGCCAGACCGAGGTCGGTGTTGCCGCCGCGGTCGCAGCCGGCCAGGGCGAGGGCGCCGACCGCGAGGGCCGCACCGAGCAGTGCCGTGCGCCGCCTCATCGCGCGCTCCTGCGCCGCAGGGTGTCCAGGAGGACGGCGAGCGCGATCACCAGACCGGTGGCGACCTGCTGCCAGAAGGCCGAGACGCTCAGCAGGTTGAGGCCGTTGCGCAGCACGGCGAGGATCAGCGCGCCGATCAGGGTGCCGGACGCCTTGCCGGAGCCGCCGGAGAGGCTGGCCCCGCCGATCACGACGGCGGCGATGGCGTCGAGTTCGTAACCGCCCGCGGCCTGCGGCTGGGCGGAGGTGAGCCGGGCCGCCAGCACGATGCCGGCGACGGCGGCGAACACCCCGGACAGCGCGTAGATCACGAGCTTGCGGCGCTTGACGTCGATGCCGGAGAGCCGGGCCGCCTCCTCGTTGCCGCCGATCGCGAACATCGCGCGGCCGGAGTACGTACGCGCCAGGATCAACGCGGCGACCAGCCCCATCACGATCATGACGAGGACGGGCACCGGCAGCCAGCCACCGAGGGTGTCGCCGAGCGCGTTGACCGCACCGGGGAAGGGGATCGGCGTGCCGCCGGAGATGACCAGGGCCAGACCGCGACCGACCGACAGCATCGCGAGCGTGGCGATGAAGGCGGGCAGCCTCCCGTAGGCGACCAGGGCGCCGGAGAGCAGCCCGGCGGCCGCGCCGACCGCGAGGCCGAGCAGCACCGCGAGCCAGACCGGCAGTCCCTCGTTGGTGGCGGCCCAGGCGACGACGGTGGCGGACAGGGCGGCGACCGAGCCGACCGACAGGTCGATGCCGGCCGAGACGATCACGAAGGTGACGCCGAAGGCCAGGATCGCGGTGACCGACGCCTGCACGCCGACGTTGAGGAGGTTCTGCCCGTTGAGGAAGTCCCCGGACAGCACCGCCATCACCACGACCAGGGCGATCAGGCCGCCGAGTGGGCCGTTCCGCAGGACGGCCCGGGAGAACCACGGCCCGAAGCCGTCCGGGGCCGCTCCCCCACCCGCCGCCTGCGGGGCGGCTGCTGTCTTCACGTCAGCGGACATCGGAGCCCTCCATCGCGCTCTCGTTCGGGTGCGTGCCGTCCCCGGCGCCGTGCGGGGACTGGAGCGCAAGTTCCATCACGGCGTCCTGGGTGGCCTCGTCGGCGGGGAGTTCGCCGGTCAGTCGGCCCTGTGCCATCACCAGCACCCGGTCGCTCATGCCGAGCACCTCGGGCAGGTCGCTGGAGATCATCAGCACCCCGCAGCCGGCCGCCGTCAGCTCGTTGACGAGCTGGTAGATCTCGACCTTGGCGCCGACGTCGATGCCGCGCGTCGGCTCGTCGAGGATCAGCAGCCGGGTCTTCGCCAGCAGCCACTTGCCGATGACGATCTTCTGCTGGTTGCCGCCGGAGAGGGTGCGGGCGTGCTGCCCCAGGCCGCTCATCCGGACCTTCAACTGCCCGGCGACGGCGGCCGCCTCGCGCCGCTGGCCGCGCCGGTCGACCAGCCCGCCGCGGGTGTCCCGGTCGAGCCGGGCCAGCGTCAGGTTGTCCTGGAGCGAGGCGTCCAGGACCAGGCCCTGGCCCTGGCGGTCCTCGGGCACCAGCCCCAGTCCGGCTCGCATCGCGGCCCGGACGTCACCGCGGACCAGCCGCGCACCGGCCACCTCGACGGTGCCGGCGTCGTAGCGGTCCACGCCGAAGACCGCCCGGGCGACCTCGGTGCGGCCGGCGCCGACCAGCCCGGCCAGCCCCACCACCTCGCCGGCCCGGACCTCGAAGTCGATGCCCTCGAAGACCGGCCGGGCCGGGGCGCCGCCGGTGCCCTTGGCGCCGTGCCGGGTCAGGCCCCGTACGCGCAGCAGGGGCGCGCCGGGCTCGTCGGGGCGGCGGCGCGGGTACTGCTCGGCGATGTCCCGGCCGACCATCAGCCGGATCAGTTCCTCCTCGCCGGTGGTGGCGGGCACCTCGTCGACCGAGCGGCCGTCGCGCAGGACGGTGACCCGGTCGCCGAGGGCGCCGATCTCGTCGAGGTGGTGGGTGATGAAGATGATGCCGACGCCGGCTTCGCGCAGTTCGCGGACGATGCCGAAGAGCGTCTCCACCTCTTCGGAGGTGAGCACCGCGGTCGGCTCGTCCATGATCAGGACGCGGGCGTCCAGGCTGAGCGCCTTGGCGATCTCCACCATCTGGAGCCGGGCGATGCCGAGTTCGGCGACCGGAGTGTTGGGGGAGACGTCGAGGCGTACCCGGCGCAGCAGGGCGGCGGCGCGGGCGCGCATGGTCTTCTTGTCGACCAGGCCGAGCGCGGTGCGCGGCTGGCGGCCCAGGAAGATGTTCTCGGCGACGGTCAGCCCGGGGACGAGGTTGAACTCCTGGTAGATGGTGGCGATGCCGAGCCGTTCAGCGTCCTGCGCGGAGCGGATCTGCACCTCGTGGAGCCCGTCGGACGTGCCTCCCCCAGCACCGTCGACGAGGATGCGGCCGCTGTCCGGGCGGTGGGCGCCGGAGAGCATCTTGATCAGGGTGCTCTTGCCGGCGCCGTTCTCGCCGAGCAGGACGTGCACCTCGCCGGTGCGCAGGCTCAGGTCGACGCCGTCCAGCGCGCGGACGCCGGGGAACGCCTTGGCCACCCCCTCGACGCGCAGCAGTTCGCGGCCGCCCGGTACGTCGTCGTTGACGCCGGTCATTCGCTGCCCCTCTCTTCTCGGTGTCTTCCTCGGCTGGCGGGTGGTCTCCGCGCGGTGTGCCCGGGCGGTCTTACGGCAGTGGGTCCCGACGGGGCGGACGGGTCGGGCGGGACCATTCCAGTGCGGCGGGGCGGGTGGGGTCGGTGGTTCGGGTGGGGTCAGTGGTTCGGCACTTCGCCGCAGGAGCGGCGCGGCACCAGTCGGGCGGGCAGTAGCGCCGACGCGGCGGGGCGGCCCTCGATGCGCTCCAGCAGGGTGCGCACGGCGGCCCGGCCGAGGTCGCGGGTGGGCTGGGCGATGGCGGTCAGCGGCGGGTCGGTGTGCGCGAACCACGGCACGTCGTCGTAGACCACCAGCGCCATGTCGTCGGGGACCCGCAGGCCGCGGGCGCGGAGTTCGTCCATCGCGCCGAGCGCCATGAGGTTGTCGGTGGCCAGCACCGCGTCCGGCGGCTCGGGCAGGTCCAGGAAGTCGCGCATCACCCGGCGGCCGCCGGTGGGCTGGAGGTCGGGGGTGGCGCCGACCCGCTCGTCGGGGAGCGCGATGCCGTGCCCGGCCAGGGCGGTGCGGAAGAGTTCCAGACGCTCGTCGCCGGTGGGGGTGCCGGCCGGGGCGACGATGATCGCGGGGCGGCGGCGGCCGAGCGCGGCGAGGTGGGCGGCGAGGTCGGTGAGCGCGGCCCGGCCGTCGGCGCGGACGCAGGGCGCGTCGATGCCGGGGACGGTGCGGTCCAGCAGGACGAGCGGGGTGCCGGAGGCGACGACCTCGCGGAGCATCGCCGAGCCGGTACCGGCCGAGCTGACCAGCAGCCCGTCGATCCGGCGGTCGAGCAGGGTGCGGATGTAGTCGTCCTGCTGGGTGGGGCGTTCGCCGGCGTTGCCGATGACGAGGCTGTAGCCGAGGCCGCGGGCGGCGTCCTCGACGGCGTCGGCCAGTTCGGTGAAGAACGGGTTGGTGAGGTCGCTGATCACCAGGCCGAGTGCGCCGGTGCGGGCGGTGCGCAGGGCGCGGGCGACGTTGTTGGGGCGGTAGCCCAGTTCCCGTACGGCGGCGAGCACCCGCTCGCGGGTTTCGGCGACCGGGCTGTTGCCGTTGAGGACCCGGGAGACGGTGGCGACGGAGACTCCCGCCCGCTCCGCCACGTCCTTGATGTTCGCCATGGCCCCGTCGCCGTCCTGTCGCCCTACCGTCGTGTAATCGATTACGCGTATCGCGTGAGGGCTACGAAATCGATTACACGGCAGGCGCGTCAAGGTCACGCACATGTGGCCTGCGCCACACCGGGTGCTGAACGGGGCAGTGATCGGGGGCGCGGGAACGGCGGAGGGCCGCACCCCCGACGGGAGTGCGGCCCTCGTTCTGCCGGTGCCGAGTGCGACCTCTCAGGCCGCGCGTCAGCTGCCCGAGCCGCCTCAGGCGACGGTCAGCGTGACCTCGATGTTGCCGCGGGTGGCGCTGGAGTAGGGGCACACCTGGTGCGCCTTCTCCACCAGGTCCTTGGCGGTGGCCGCGTCGACGTTCGGGATCGAGGCGACGATCTCGACGGCGAGACCGAAGGCGCCCTCCGCGGTCTTGCCGATGCCGACCTTGGCGGTCACCCGGGAGCCGGAGACGTCAGCGTTCTCCCGGCGGGCGACGACGCTGAGCGCGCCCTGGAAGCAGGCGCTGTAACCGGCCGCGAAGAGCTGCTCCGGGTTGGTGCCGGCGCCGCTGCCGCCCTGCTCCTTGGGCGGGTTGACGACGACGTCGAGCTTGCCGTCGTCGCTGGCGACGCGGCCGTCGCGGCCGTTCTCGGCGGTGGCGACGGCGGTGTAGACGACGTCGACGGTCTGGATGGACATACCGGATCCTCCTGTGGTTCGCCGCGACTCGCGCCCACGCGTCGCGACGGCTTGCCGCTGAGCCTAACGGGCGGAGGCGCGACGACGGGAGGCGAGTCTCACAGTGCGGAGGCCGGGGCGCCCGCCGGACCGCCGGCGGTGGCGCCGGCCGCCCGGAGCAGGGCGACGGATTCCGGGTGCGGGCCGGCCAGCGCCCAGTCGAGCGGCGCAAGGCCGGTGCCGTGGTCCTCGCGGAGCCGCGGATCGGCGCCGTGCGCGAGCAGTTCGCGCACGGCCGCCGCATGACCCCAGCAGGCGGCGGCGCACAGTGGGGTGCCCTCCTGGCCGAGCCCGCCGCTCTCGGCGTCGGGTGGGGCGCCCGCCGCCAGGAGCACGCGAACGCTGTCGGCGACGCCGTTCACGGACGCCGCGTACAGCGGGGTGGTGCCGTCGGCGTCGGCCGCCGCCGGGTCGGCCCCGGCCCGCAGCAGCGCCGCCACCTCGGCGGCCCCCTCCAACGCCGCCGCCGCGACCAGGCGGTTGGCGAGCTTCTTGCGCTTCCGGTGGTTCATGGTCGCGAGGTTAACCCGCGAATGATCATCCAGGGGGTGGGGCGGGCCACCGGACGCGGGGCGGGCGCCGGAGCACCGGGGAGGAGACCGGGCCGGACGCCGCCCCGGGCCCTCCCGCTCCGCGCCACCGCGCCCCGCCCCGCGGTCCGGGCCTCAGTCGGCCAGGCTCACGATCATCTTGCCGGTGTTGGCGCCGCGGAGCAGGCCGAGGAACGCCTCGACGCCGTTCTCGATGCCGGAGACCTTGGTCTCGGAGAACTTCAGCTCGCCGGAGCGGATCCAGGCGGAGACCTCCTCGACGAACTGCGGCTGGAGCGCCTGGTGGTCGCTCACCAGCAGGCCCTCCAGCCGGAGGCGCTTGCCGATCACCAGGGGCATGTTGCGCGGGGCGCAGCTCGGCTCGGTGGCGTTGTACATCGAGATCATGCCGCAAATGGCCACCCGGCCATGGACGTTGAGCGTGCTGAT
The DNA here is from genome assembly GCF_042886435.1 of Streptomyces sp. NPDC058000. Classification (NCBI taxonomy): domain Bacteria; kingdom Bacillati; phylum Actinomycetota; class Actinomycetes; order Kitasatosporales; family Streptomycetaceae; genus Streptomyces; species Streptomyces sp. NPDC058000. The sequence continues at coordinate 61,520 of NZ_JBHVQS010000045.1, read as the reverse complement.
GGCGGCTTCGAGGTGGTCGCCGCCGACGTTGTCGAAGTAGACGTCGATGCCGTCGGGGGCGGCGGCCTTGAGCTGCTCGGTGACGTCGCCGTTCTTGTAGTTGAAGGCGGCGTCGAAGCCGTACTCCTCGGTGAGCAGGCGGACCTTCTCGTCGGAGCCGGCGGAGCCGATGACCCGGGAGGCGCCCTTGAGGCGGGCGATCTGGCCGACCTCGCTGCCCACCGCACCGGCCGCGCCGGAGACGAAGACGGCGTCGCCCTCCTTGAAGTCTGCGACCGCCAGCAGGCCCGCGTACGCGGTCAGGCCCGGCATGCCGAGGACGCCGAGGTAGGCGGTGAGCGGGGCGAGCGAGGCGTCCACCTTCGCGGCGCGGTCGGCGCCCAGGACGGCGTACTCGCGCCAGCCGAGACCGTGCAGGACGTGGTCGCCGACGGTGACGCCCTCGGCGCGCGAGGCGAGGACCTCACCGACCGCGCCGCCGTCCATCGGCTGGTCCAGCTGGAAGGGCGGGACGTAGGACTTCACGTCGTTCATCCGGCCGCGCATGTACGGGTCGACGGAGAAGTGGAGGTTCTTGACGAGGATCTGGCCGTCGGCGAGCTCGGGCAGCGCCGCCTCACGGAGCGCGAAGTCGTCGGGCGTGGGCCAGCCCTGCGGGCGAGCGACGAGGTGCCATTCGCGACTGGTCGTCGGCAGCGGTGCGGACATGAGCGTCATCCTCCAAATGCTTCAGGTACTGAAACAATAATGCGACTGAATATTTCAGCTTGTCAAGCAATTGGGTATCCTGGTGTGTATGACTGCGCGCCCAGACCCGCTGACCGTCGAGGTGGTCGATCTCATCGGCACCGTCGTCGCCCGCTTCCACGAGGAGTACGAGCGCGCCGCGGCCGAGCACTCCCTCACGGGCGCCCAGGCCCGGCTGCTGCGACTGCTGGCGATGGAGCCGCTGCCGATGCGCAAGCTCGCCCAGTGCCTGAAGTGCGAGCCGTCGAACGTGACCGGCATCGTGGACCGCCTGGAGTCCCGCGGCCTGGTGGAGCGCCGCCCCGATCCGGCCGACCGCCGGGTCAAGATCGCCGTCCCGACCGCCGAGGGCCAAGCGACGGCCGAACGGCTGCGCACCTCGCTGGATTTCGCCCGCGAGCCGCTCGGCCGACTGACGGCCGCCGAGCGCACCCTGCTCAAGCAGCTCCTCCAGCGGATGCTGGGGCTGGACGGCGCACTGGAGGTGGTCGAGCAGGCCGGGGAGCCCGGCGGCACCGGGGAGTGACCGGGCCCGGCCGACGGGCGCGGCCGGGCGGGCGCGCCGACGGCGCCGGGCCGCGGACCGCCGACGCCGGAATTGGCCCAGGATTGCCGCGGCGGAGTGTCCCGACCGGCCGGGCCGGTGGCGCCTTAACCTGGACCGCATGACGCACCAGAGCCCCACCCGCCACACCGTCGACTTCTACTTCGACCCCATCTGCCCGTTCGCCTGGATCACCTCCCGCTGGATCCTGGAGGTGGAACGCCTCCGGGACATCGACCTGCGGTTCCGGGTGATGAGCCTGTCCGTGCTCAACGAAGGCCGCGAGGACCTCCCCGAGAAGTACCGCGACCTGCTGGACGCCGGCTGGGGCCCGGTGCGCGTGTGCATCGCGGCCGCCCAGGAGCACGGCGAGGAGGTGCTGCGCGACCTGTACACCGCGCTCGGCACCCGGATCCACAAGGAGGGCCGGGAGGACACCGCGGCCGTCATCGAGGAGGCGCTCGCCGAGGTCGGACTGCCCGCCGACCTGGCCCGCGCCGCCCAGCAGGACACCTACGACGACGCGCTGCGCAAGAGCCACCACGAGGGCATGGACCCGGTCGGCGAGGACGTCGGCACGCCCACCCTCCACATCGACGGGGTGGCGTTCTTCGGCCCGGTCCTGATGGCGATCCCCCGGGGCGAGGACGCGGTGCGGATCTTCGACGGCGCCCGGCTGCTCGCCGGCTACGACCGGTTCTTCGAGCTGAAGCGGACCCGCACCGGGGAATTCGACTTCAGCTGACGTCAGTTGACGGCGGCGGGAGCGGCGGCCCGGTGGTCGCCGCCCGCCTCCTCCCCCGCGTCCGCCGTCGTCCGCAGGCCGCGCAGCAGCACCACCACCAGGACCGCCACCGCGGCCATCACACCCGCGGCGCACAGGGTGGCGGCGTGCAGTCCGTGGGTGAAGGCGTCCCGGGCGGCCGCCAGTAGGACGTGGCCGACCCGGCCCGGAAGCCGGGGGCGGCCGCGACGGCGAAGCCGGGCGGGAATTCCCGGGGGCGCCCGAGGATGGGCGCCCGAGGGGGATGGTCCCCTGGCGCCCAGAGCGGCACTCCCCCTCAGCGACCCCTGGCGCTGGAGCGGCACCCCTCGGCGCTCGCAGCGGCGCCCCGGGCCAGCGCCCTGGCCAGCGCCCCTGCCTGCGCCTCGCCTACCCGAGTTTCCCCCGTAATCGTTGGGCGCGTAGGACCAGTTCGAGTTCGAAGCGGCGGTCGGGGTCGTCGACGTCGTCGCCCCACAGTTCGCGGATCTGGCGGAGGCGGTAGCGGACGGTCTGCGGGTGGACGCCGAGGCGGGCGGCGATCTCGGGGGCGCCGCCGCGGATCTCCAGCCAGGCGAGCAGGGTCTCGGCGAGTCGCCGGCCGTGGGTGGGGCCGCAATCGTCCAGCGGGGCGAGGCGGCGGCGGGTGAGGTCCTCGATCAGCTCGCCGGGCGGCAGCAGGACCAGTGCCTCGGTGTGCTCGGTGCACTGGAGCAGTTCGCCCGCGGGCAGCAGTCCGCGCTCCATCAGGTCGACCGCGGAGGCCGCCCAGCGCAGCGACTTCCCGGCGTCCAGCAGTGGCACGGCGGGGCCGATGGCGCCCGACCAGCCGGCCGCGGCGCGGGCCAACAGTTCACGGCGGCCCGGGGCTTCCGGATCCGGCACCACCAACCGGGGCCGTTCGCACTCCATGTCCAGCAGGATCCCGTCGGCCACCGCGGGCGCCACCGCCTCCCGGTCCGGGCGCAACAGGACCGCCACCGCGACCCGTTCGGGCAGCGGCCAGCCGATCGACCGGGCGCGTTCGGCGAGCAGCGGACGGGGGTCCCCGCGGCCCTGGGAGTGCCCCCGCTCGAACGAAGGCGAGGCGGAGGGCGAGGGAGCTGACGAGAGCGAGGGGGAAGCTGGGGGCGGGGGTGGGAGCGGGGACGGGTCGGCGGGGTCCGGGGGAGGGTTCCGGTGGGCGCCGTCCCGGTGGTGGCGTCGCGCGTCGCGGGCCACCGGGTCCGGCTCGGCGAAGAGTTGGTCCATCAGGCGGCGTTGCATCCGCAGTCGTTCGCCGGCCTGGCGGGCGGCGGCCTCCGCGTAGCCGCGGACGGATTCGGCGACCAGCCCGTCGAGGTACTCGAAGCCGGACTCGGCCAGTTCGTACATCGCGGGGGCCGGGATGGCGACCTGCTGGCCGATCTCCGCCAGCCGCCGCCAGGCCAGGCGCACCCCCAGCCGGTAGATCGCCTGGAGGACGTCCAGGCTGCGGCCCTGGATGCCCTCGCCGCGGCCGAACTCCTGGAAGACGCGCGGGTGGACGTGCGGCCGGTCCAGGCCCGCGGTGAGGTGCGCGACGAAGTGCTCCAGGGACTGGCGGATGCCCACCAGGGCCCTCGGCTCCCCCGACTCGTCGGGTACCAGGGGGAGTTGGGGGTACTCGCGGCGGATCTCCCGGAAGATCTCCTGCGCCAGTGCGGGGACTTCCTCCAGTGCCAGGGCGGCGAACCGGTGCACCTGAGGGGGCGGGACCTCCCGCCACGCCGAACGGACCGCGATCACCACGGCCGGCCCTACGCGCCGGGCCGGCCGAAGGTCACCAGCGGCACGTTCGGTTGCTCGGGGGTGGCCTCCAGGGCGGCGACGATGCCCAGCGCGGCGCCCACGGCCAGGGCGGCGGCGGCCAGTGCGGTCAGCGCGGCGGCGAGCGTGCGGTGCATGGCGCGGCGATCCCTTCGTCGGCAGCCGGTACCGGGAGAGCGGCGCGAGCCGGTACCGGAGAGCGGCACAGGAGGAGCACGTCGATATGCGGACGACCGCGGGGCGGACGGCCCTGCGGCCCCGCGGCCCGTAGGCCCAACGGTCCGTAGGCCAACGGCTCGGAAGACCGGCGGCGGTGCCGCGTTCCCACTGCGCGGCGCCGCTTCGGTCACGGTGCCTGCCGAGTGTGGAAGGGCATTGACGCGCTGTCAAGGGTTCGCTTACGTTCCCGGCCCATGACGCCGCGTCGCGGCGCCGCACGTGCACCAGGGCGTGTTCCCCTCACCGCTTCCAGGAGTGCTCGTATGCGTCAATCCAGGCATCTCGGCCGTCCCGCGGCGGACCCCACGGCCTCTGCCCCCGCCCCCGCCGCCCGCGCCGCCACACCGCTCGCCCTGGCCGTCCTGGGCGTCGGCGTGTTCCTGCTGGTGCTGGCCCCGCTGCTGGCCTGGTACGTGACGCCGCGGGCCGCGGTCACCCCCGTCGACGTCGACGTCACCACGGTCTTCACCGGCACCGGCAGCTATTTCGACACCGGGGCGCTGACCACCCGGGACGGGCAGCGGATCACCATCACCCGGCACGTGCTGGGCGATGTCGCGGCGAGCGAGCAGAGCGGGCGGGCGGTCTGGGACGTGTCCACGACGGTCGACACCCCGCGCACGCTGCCGTTGAAGGACCCGCGCCGGGCGTTCCAGTGGACCACCGGCCGCTGGGTCACCGACCGGCGCAGCAACGCCCCGGTGCACTGCTGCGGGGAGAACCCGTCCCGCTTCGACGGGGACGCCTACCTCAAGTTCCCCTTCGCCGTGGAGAAGAAGACGTACCGCTGGTGGGACGACACCCTCGGCGCGGCCGTGCCGCTCCGCTTCGCCGGCACCACCCGGCTGCCGGGGGCCACCGGCTACCGCTTCACCGGGACCGTGCCGGCCACCCGGACCGGCACCCGGCAGGTCCCCGGGCGTCTGGTCGGCCGGCCCGGGCAGGGCCAGATCCAGGCCGAGGAGTGGTACGCCAACACCGGGATCAGCCTGGTCGTCGAGGAGCGCACCGGTCGGATCGTCGACGCGTCGATCTCGCCGGTCAAGTCGCTGCGGGCACCCGGTTCCCGGCGCGACGCGGTCGTTCTCCTCCGTGCCCGGAACCTCGCGTTCACCCCCGCCACCCGCCGGGCGCAGATCGACCTGGCGCGGGCCGACAGCGAGAAGCTGGCCCTGGTCGGACGGACCCTGCCGGTGACCGCCGGCGCGGCCGGTGGGGTGCTCGCGGTGGCCGGCGGCGTGCTGGTGGCCCGCGGCGGTCGGCGAGGTGGCCGATTCTCAGCGGCGTGACGAGTCAACGGGTGGGACCGGAGCGGATTTTGTCACCCCGGTGAGTAGCCGCGGCCCCGCCCGGCCGCGAAAACTGTCCTCCCACCCGGAACACGCCCCGCACCGAACCGACCCCGTACGACCCGTACAGCCCGCACGACTCAGCACGCAGTACGTCCCCCACCGCAGGTACCGCACCCTGAGACGAGTTGGATCGCACATGCCCCAGCATGTACCCCCCTCCCCACCCCTGCCCGTCGCGCCCCCCGCGCCCGTCCCGCCCGCACCACCAGCGCTCCTCACGCCGTCCGCGGCCACCGCTCCGACCGCACCCCCGGCCGCGGGCGCGGCCCCGCTCCCCCGCCGGATCGTGTTCCTGGCCCGCCGCGACCTGGGCAACCCGGCCGCCGGCGGCTCCGAACTGCTGGTGGACCGGATCGCCGACGGGCTCACCGCGCACGGGCACCAGGTCACCCTGGTGTGCGGCGGGCCGGCGGCCGACCGCGACTACCGGGTCGTCTCCGCCGGCGGCGACGCCGGCCACTTCCTGCGCGTCCCCCGCCAGGTGACGCGCCGGACCGGCGGCTGCGACCTGCTGGTCGAGGTCTGCAACGGCATGCCGTACCTCGCGCCGCTGTGGCACCGCGGCCCGACCCTGTGCCTGGTCAACCACGTCCACACCGACCTGTGGCGGATGCGCTACCCGGCTCCCGCCGCCCGGCTCGGCCGCCGCCTGGAGCACTGGGCCTTGGCCGGCACCCACCGCGGCAACCTGATGGTCGCGGTCTCCGACTCGACCGCCGCCGCACTCCGGGAACTCGGCGTCGCACCGGACCGGATCCGGCTCGTCCACAACGGCGTTGAGGAACCCGGCCCGCTCGTCCCCGAAGACCCCGAACCGCTGTTCCTGGCCATGGGCCGACTCGTCGAGTACAAGCGGATCGACCTGCTGCTGCGGCTGTGGGAACGGGTCCGGCCGGTCACCGGCGGCCGACTGGTGATCGTCGGCGACGGCCCGGAACGCGACCGGCTGACCGCGCTGGCCGGCCCGGACGTCACCTTCACCGGCCGCATCTCCGAGCAGGACAAACACCACCTGCTGTGCTCCGCCTGGCTGCTGCTGCACCCCTCCCTCGTCGAAGGCTGGGGCCTGGTGGCGATGGAGGCCGCCGCGCGCCGCACCCCCACCCTCGGCTTCGACATCCCCGGGCTGCGGGACTCCGTCGAGGACGGCACCACCGGACTGCTGGCACGCGGCGAGAGCGCCTTCGCCGCCCACTGGTGCACCCTGGCGCTGAGCGCCCCGCGGCGGCACGCCCTGGGCGCCGCCGCGGCCGACCGCGCCGCCCGCTTCAGATGGAGCCGGACCGTCCGCAGCTTCCGGGCAGTCGCCGCGGAGGCGTACCTCCAGCCGCTCCCCGGGCGGTGACCGCCCCGTGCGCGACCCCTCGCTGCGCAGGTCCCTCGCCCTCTTCCGGGCCTTCCTGAACGAACCGACCGACCCCGACCACTGCTACCGGCTGCTCGCCCGGGACGCCGCCGACCAGGTCGAACGGTACGCCCCGCTGAACGGCGCGCTGGTCGCCGACATCGGCGGCGGCAGCGGCCACTTCACCGAGGAGTTCCGCCGCCGCGGCGCCCACGGCTACCTCTTCGAACCCGACACCGCCGAACTCACCGCCCGCGGCCGGACCCCCGACGGAGCCGTGCGCGCCGACGGCTACCTGCTGCCGCTCGCCGACGGCACCGCCGACGTCTGCTTCTCCTCCAACGTCCTGGAGCACGTGGCCGACCCGCAGACCTTCCTCAGCGAACTGGTACGGGTCACCCGACCCGGCGGCCTGATCTACGTGGCGTTCACCAACTGGCTCTCCCCCTGGGGCGGCCACGAGACCGCGCCCTGGCACTACCTCGGCGCCGAACGGGCCCGCCGCCGCTACCACCGGCGCACCGGCCACCCCGCCAAACACACCCTGGGCGAGAACCTCTTCGCCGTGCACGTCGGCCGCACCCTGCGGCAGGTCCGCGCCCGGGACGACGTCGCGATCGTCACCGCCCGTTCCCGCTACGCGCCGTTCCTCGCCGAGACCATTCCCCGCCTCCCCGGCGTCCGCGAGATCGCCACCTGGAACCTCCTCCTCATCCTCCGGCGGTTGCCATGACCCAGACGCTGAAGATGTCCCCGTCCCCCGGAGCCCCCGACGCCGGCGGCACCCCGGCCACCGCCCCCGCCCCACCACCCGACGCACCCCGGCGCAGGCGCTGGCTACTGGCCTTCTGGGCGGCCACCCTGGTCGCGTTCCTGGCCCCCTCGCCGGGCAAGACGACGTTCGAGACCAAACTGGGCGTGGCCACCGACCCCTGGCGGTTCCTCGCCGACCTCGGGCAACTGTGGCACGCCCGGGCCGGCTTCGGCGGCCTCGCCGACCAGTACGTCGGCTACGCCTTCCCCTCCCTCCCGTACTACGGCGCGACCCACCTCGTCCACCTGCCCGTCTGGCTCGCCGAACGCCTGTGGATGTCGCTGATCGTCACCACCGCCTTCTGGGGCGCCCTGCGGCTCGCCGAACGGTTCCGCACCGGCACCCCGCCGACCAGGCTCCTGGGCGCCGCCTGCTACGCCCTGTGGCCCGCCTTCACCCTCGTCGTCGGCTCCACCTCCGCCGCCGCACTGCCCGGCGCGCTGCTGCCCTGGGTACTGCTGCCGCTCACCGACCCGCGCCGCACCGCCCGTACCGCGGCGGCCCTTTCGGCACTGCTGATCCCCTGCATGGGCGGCGTCAACGCCGCCTCCACCCTCGCGTCCCTCCTCCCCGCACTGCTCTACCTGCTCTCCCGGACCGGACCCCGCCGCCGCGCCCTGCTCTCCTGGTGGCTGCCGGGCGTCGTCCTGGCCACCGCCTGGTGGGCGATCCCCCTGCTCCTCCTGGGCCTGCACGGCGAGAACTTCATGCCGTTCATCGAACAGGCCGACACCACCACCGGCACCATGTCCGCCACCGAACTGCTGCGCGGCGCCGGCAACTGGGTCGGCTACCTCAACTTCGGCAAACCGTGGCTGCCCGCCGGCTGGACCCTGACCGGCAACGCCGTCGCGGTCGCCGGCTCGGCACTCGCCGCCGCCCTGGGCCTGGCCGGCCTGGCCCGCCGCGACCTGCCCGAACGCCGCTGGCTGCTGCTGACCGTACTGACCATCGCCCTGATCACCCTCGCCGGCTACGGCGGCGCCCTCGGCGGCCCCCTGCACGGCCCCTGGCAGGACTGGCTGAACGGCTGGCTGCGCCCGTTCCGCAACATCTACAAGTTCACCCCCGGCCTCGGCCTGGCCCTCGCCCTGGGACTGGCCCACCTCCTGGGCGCCGCCCGGTGGACACGCACCGGGCGACGCGGCACCCGCTTACCCACCCGCCGGCTGCCCGCCGCCGTCACCGCGCTCCTCGTCCTGCCCGCCCTCGCCCTGCCGTACCTGAACGGGAGCGTCCTCCAGCCCGGCGGCTTCCGCCAACTCCCCGCCTACTGGCAGCAGACCGCCGGCTGGCTCAAGGACCACACCCACGGCAGCCGCGCCCTGGTGGTCCCCGCCACCGCCCACGGCCTGTTCACCTGGGGCTCCCCCATCGACGACCCCCTCGACGTGCTCGCCCAATCCCCCTGGGCACAGCGCGACTTCGTGCCCTTCGGGACCCCCGGCTCCCGCCGCGCCCTGGACGCCGTCGAACAGGCCCTGCTCACCGGCGCCGAAGTCCCTGGCCTGCGCGACTACCTGCACCGGGCCGGCCTCCACGACGTCGTCGTCCGCAACGACCTCGACCCCGACCAGATCGGCTACGTCCCCCCGCAAACCGTCGAACGCACCCTGGAGGCGTCCGGCTACCGCAAGGTCGCCGCCTTCGGCCCACTCACCACCGCCGGCCGGATCCCCGCCGAAGCGCCCCTCCAGGTCCAGGGCCTCTACCCGCGCCAACGCGCCGTCGAGATCTACCGGCCGCAGGACGTCCCCGAACCCGGCCCCGTCACCGCCCCCGCCGTCGCGGACACCGCCCAGCTCAGCGGCGGCCCGGAAGCCCTCCTCCAACTCTCCGCCGACCCCACCCTGCGCAACCGGGCCACCGTCCTGTCCGGCGACCGCCACCCCGGCATCGGCACCCCGCCGCTCCAGCTCACCGCCGACGGACTACGGCGCGCCGACACCCGCTTCGGCCTGGTCAACAGCAACACCTCGTACACCTACACCGCCGACGAGACCAACCTCCCCGGCAGCCTCCAGGACCCCGGCCGCCCACCCCGGCAGATCCTCCCGACCTCCGGCACCGACCACCAGACCACCGCCGTCCTCCGCGGCGCCGCCTCGGTCACCGCCTCCTCCAGCGGCAACTGGCTCTTCCACCTGCCGCAGTACGACCCGGTCAACGCCTTCGACGGCAACCCCGAGACGGCCTGGGCGGAAGGCAGCGCCGGCAACCCCGTCGGCCAGTGGATCCGCATCGCCTTCACCACCCCCACCACCCTCCCCGCCACCCTCTCCGTCACCCCCCTCCCCGGCGACGGGCTGCGCGCCGCCCCCACCGCCGTCCGCGTCCAGACCGACCGCGGCAGCGCCGACAGCCCCCTCCGCCCCGACGGCTCCCGCCAACAGATCAAGGCCCCACCCGGCAAGGCGACCTGGCTCCAACTCACCATCACCGGCGCACAATCCCCGCGCTCCGGACTATCCGGCGCCGGCTTCACCGACATCTCCATCCCCGGCGTCCAGGTCACCCGGATGCTCCAACTCCCCACCGACGCGGCGAAGTCCGACGCCCCCTCCGAGACCATCTCCCTCCACCGGGGCACCGACCCCGGCGGCCTCTCCCCGGTCTCCGCCGAGGTCGGCCTGCACCGCCAGTTCAGCACCGGCCGCACCGCCCCGGACACCGTCACCGGCACCGCCCTCGCCGTCCCCGGCCCCGCCCTCGACCGGCTCCTCGACAAGATCGCCCCCGAGCAGAAGGACCGCATCACCGCCACCGCCGACTCCACCGGCTTCGGCTTCGGCCAGTCCCTCAGCCCCCGCAACCTCGTCGACGGAGACCTGACGACGGCCTGGATCGCCGGCGCCAAACCCACCATCCACCTGCGCTGGCCCGGCAAGAAGAAGATCGACCAGATCGTGCTGGCCGCGGCCGGCGGCATCTCCACCCGCCCCGAACAGATCCAACTCAACTCGCCCTACGGCGCGGCCACCGCCGGCGTCGACGAGAACGGCCTGGCCCGCTTCGACCCGATCACCACCGACCGCCTCGACATCACCATCAGCAAGGTCAAGGAACTCACCCTCAGCAATCCCGTCGCCGGCCAGGCCCTCCAACTCCCGGTCGGCCTCAGCGAGGTCTACATCCCGGCCCTCGACGCCTACCGCACCCCCCGCCCGGACCCCGGCAAACGCTTCTCCCTCCCCTGCGGCCAGGGCCCGATGCTCGCCGTCGACGGCATCCTGTACGCGACCAGGGCCAGCGGCGCGGTCCGCGACCTCACCGACCGCCGCCCACTCGCCGTCCAGCCCTGCGGCCCCGCCGTCACCGACGGACGCCTGCTCCTCCGCGCCGGCCAACACCGCGTGGAGGCCGGCGACCAAGGCCCGCTGGCCCTCACGGATGTGACGCTCAGCCGGGGCCCGGAGACCGCTGACTCCCAGTCCGCTGTCGGCGCCCGCTCCTCCGCCCCTGCCCACGCCGCCACCCCGGCGCCGGCCCGCACCGCCACCGCCAAGGACTGGACCGGCGACCACCGCACCGTCACTCTCGGCGCCGGCCGGGCCGCCTACCTCCAGGTCCACGAGAACGCCAACGACGGCTGGCACGCCACCCTCAACGGCCGGGAACTCACCCCGCTCCGCATCGACGGCTGGCAACAGGCGTTCCTCGTCCCCGCCAGCGCCGGCGGCACCGTCGAACTCACCTACACCCCGGCCACCCTCTACCACCTGGGCCTCATCGGCGGCGCCCTGGGCATCGCCCTGCTCCTCGCCGCCGCCCTGATCCGCCGCACCCCCCGCACCCCACCGCCCGCCCCCCAGCAACCACCCGCCCCGTCCTGGGTCCTGGGCACGCTGGCCCTGACCGCGGTACTGGCCATGGCCGCCGGCCCGTACGCACTGATCGTCGCGCCCCTGGCCCTGCTGGCCCGACTCCGGCCCCGGGCGCTGACACCACTGGCCGGCACCGCCATGCTCGCCGCCGGCATCACGGCCGCCCTCGGCGCCGGCCGCCCGGTCGCCGAGCACGAGGGCGCCTTCAGCACCCTCGCCCAGGCCCTGGCCCTCCTGGCCCTCACGGCAGCCGTCATCACCCTGCCAACGCCCACGCCCGGCACCCCTACCACTACGGACGGGACCGGCAGCGCCCCTACGGGTACGGGCGTCACCGGTAGCCCCCTTACAGGTACGGGCGTCACCGGCAGCGCCCTTACGGGTACGGGCGTCACCGGTACGGGCGTCACGCCTGCCGGTCCTGCCGATCCTGCCGGTACCGATGCCGCTCCCCCGGCCGGCGCCTCGACCGGACGCCCACCACTGCCCCGCCGCGGTTGGGAACACCTCCAGGAGAACACCGGGAGGCCGGCTGAGGGGCCGACCGGAGGGCCGACTGACGGGCCGCCTGGGGGTCCGTCTGGGGGTCCGCCAAAGACGCCCCCACCACCACGCACAGCACCACCAGCGCCGCCGCCCACCGCACCACCAACAGGCGCGGCACCACCACCGGACACCGCACCACAGCCGCACACCGCGCCGCCAACAGGCGCGACACGGCCACCGGGAACGAGCCGGCCCCCGGGCGCCCTCCAACCGCCCACCGGCCAGGAGGACACCCCACGATGACCGCCCTACAACCGGCCCGGCCCGACCCACCTCAGAGCCATGACGCCCGCCCGCGCAACCCCAGCCCCCCCAGCACCCCCGCCCGTATCCCCACTCATCTCCCCACTCGCCTCCGCTTCCCCCACGTCCCCTTCCCCCTCGTGGACGAGATCTCCCGACACTGCCTGGAGGACGACGAACCGGAGACCGTCCACATAGAAGTGCACCTCCCCGGCCGACTCGACCACGAGCGGCTACGCGCCGCGTTCCACCAGGCCCTGGCCCGCCATCCGCGCGTCCTCATGCGCCAGGTACCGACCCGCTGGTGGCACCGCCACTACACCTGGCAACTCACCCCCACCCCCGACGTGGACCCGGTCGCCTTCCCACCCCCGGGCCCCGACGCCCTCGCCCGCGCCCGGACCCGCGCACTCACCGACTGCCCTCCCCTGGACGCCGCACCCCCCGTCCGCCTGGAGGTCATCGAGCCCCCACATACCACCAAGGACAACCAAACCGAGGCCGACCAGGCCGAGGACCACCAACCGCCCACCGCCGCCGGCACCGTCCTACTGCTCACCGTCCACCACACCGCCCTGGACGGCCCGGCCTGCCTACGCATCCTGGCCACCGCCGCCGAACTGTACGGCGGAACCACCCCGGCACCCGCCCCAACACCCACCCCCCACCCGGAGCCCCCAGCCCCGCCACCCCACTACCGCCCCAGGCCCCTAACCCGCCCCGCCCGCCTGGCCCCCGACCACACCACCCCCACCCACGACACAACCACCACAACGAACGCCCACAACTCCCGCAATGCCCACCACATCCACCACGCCCACAACGAACCCACCCGACAACACAACGGGACCCCACCAGAGAGAACTCCGCGCCCCGACGAGGCCCCCGCAGAAAACGAGGCGCCCTCAGCACAATCCACCCGCCCAGACCAAGCCGCCCGTCCAGAACAATCCACTCGCCGAGAACGAGCCGCTCACCCAGAACGATCCAGCTGCCCCGGCAACGGCATGCTCCTCACCGAACTCCCCATCCCCACCCGCCCCCCACACCCCACCACCGACACACGTCCCCCCTACACCGTCAACGACCAACTCCTCGTCGCCACCTACCTGATGGCCACCCGCTGGAACGAGCTGCACGCCCGCCCCACCGCCCCCGTCGTCATCACCATGCCCATCGACGACCGGCCACGAGGCCCCCACATGCCCATCGGCAACGGCACCCGCCTCACCCCCGTCCCCTTCCCCCCACCCCCCACCACTTCCCTTGCTCCCCTCACTCCCCTCACCGCCCTTCTCCACCAAACAGCCACCCGCACCCGCGCCCTGAAGTCGACCACCCCCGGCCGTCAACTCGGCCTACCGGCAACCCTGTTGACCTCCCTCCCCCTCCCCATCGGGGCACGCCGCGCCCTCACCCGCACTCTCCGCTCCCTCGCCGCCCCCTGGACGCCCACGACCCTCCTCTCCAACATCGGCCGCGTCCCGTACCCCCTGGACTTCGGCGACACCGGAGGCCGGGCGACCGCGGTGTGGTTCTCCGCCCCGGCCCGGATGCCCCGCGGCCTGAGCATCACCACCGCTTCCACCCACGACGGCAACCGCATCCACCTCGCGCTCCGCTGGTCCCGCGCGCTCCTCGACGACGCGGCCGCCGCCCACCTGCTCGCCCTCTTCCGCTCCTCCCTCGCCGCCACCGCCTACCGGCCACCGGAAGGCGCCGCACCCCGGCCCGAAGCAGGCACCCCATGACCGCCCTACGGAGCTTCTACGAGAACCCAGCGGTACCGGTCGCGTCCGGCCACGCCCGAAGCCGACGGCAGGCCCGACTCCTGGCGCGCGCCCTCGGCCCCGTACGCGCCGGAGCCCCGCCCGCCACCGTCCTGGACATCGGCTGCGGCGACGGCACCGCCGCCGCCACCGCCGCGGACGCCCTCACCGGCCACCGCGTCATTGGCGTCGACTGGTCCCAGGACGCCCTCCGCCGCGCCACCGCCCACATCGGACACGTGGTACGCGGCGAACTCACCGACGGCGGGCTGCCATTCGCGACCGGCTCGGCCGACGCCGTCCTCTTCAGCGAGGTCATCGAGCACCTCGTCGACCCGGACGCCGCCCTGGACGAACTCCGCCGCGTCCTCCGCCCTGGCGGCCACCTGCTGCTCTCCACCCCGAACCTCGCCGCCTGGTACAACCGCGGCCTGCTCCTCGCGGGCATCCAGCCCGTCTTCTCCGAGGTCAGCCTGCGCGCCATCCATGGCCGCCCGGGCACCCAGGTCGTCGGTCACCTACGCCTCTACACCGCCCGCGCCCTCCGCGCCTTCCTCACCGCGTCCGGCTTCGACGTCATCCGCATCGCCGGCGCCCCGTACCACGACGTCCCGCGCCCTCTGCGCCCCCTCGACCGCGCCGCCTGCCACACCCCCTCCCTCGCCTCCATCCTCCTGGCCCACGCCCGCTCCCACCACACTCCGTAACGAACCCGGGAACAAAACTACACTCCGTAATCGTTGCCGAAACAACAAGGAAAGAGGCCCCCGCAAGGCCCACCCCAACCCGCCCCACACCCACACTCCACCCACCCACCCACCCACTCGCTCACTCACGGACCACAAACACCCAAGCCGGACTGCAAACACGTAAGCCGGACCACAAAGCCCAAGCACCCAACCGCCCGACACCCGAAGTACCCAACCGCCCAACACTCCGAGCACCCAAGCACCCGGTGCCCCGAGCACCCCGCACCCCGCACCCCGCACCCCGGGCACCCGACATCCCGAGAGGAGGTACGCCAATGCTCTGGTGGGGCGTGGCGTCCGCACTGCTCGCCAACGTCCTGTACAGCACCGGCTTCGTACTGGAAAAACGCGCACTCGCCGCACTCCCCGCACTCAACACCCGCCACCCGGCCCGACTCATACGCCACCTCCTCAGCAGCCCCCTGTGGCTCGGTGGCTCACTCGCCCTGGCCGCGGGCTTCGCCGCCCAACTCGCCGTCTACCGTGCCCTCCCCATAGCCGCCGCTCAGGGCATCTTCATCTCGGGCCTGGTCCTGCTGCTGCTCATGTCCTCAGTGGTGCTGGGCGAGCGAACCAGCGGCCGGGAGCGGCAGAGCATCGCGGCGATCCTGCTGGCACTCGTGCTGGTCATCGCCTCCCTCCGGAACGAGGACGCCCAGGCCATCGCCCGCACCGCCCCACCCGCGACCCTGCTCGCGATCGCCGTACCGTCCCTGGCCGTGGGGTTGCTGCTGTACCGCTCGGCGGAGCTGCGCGCCCGACGCCGCCACCGCCTACCGACCGCCGGCGTCCCGTACGGGGTAGCCGTCGGCCTCCTCTACGGCGTCAGCTCACTGGCCATCAAGGGCGTCTCCGGGCTACTCGACCTCCACGACATCCCGGCCGCCGCGGCAACGCTCCTCCGCTCGCCCTACCCCTATCTACTCCTCGTCACGGGGGCCACCGGCCTGGTCCTGTCACAGACCGCCCTACAGCGCTGCCGAGCCTCGGTGATCGTCCCCGTCTGCACCACGGTGACCTGCGTCTTCACCGTCGCCTGCGGCACCATCGCCTTCGGCGAACCACTGCCCGGCGACCCCTTACGCCTGGCCCTGCGGCTGGGCGGTACGGCCGTCGCACTAACGGTCCTCCTGGCGCTGCCACGGCACGAAGCGCTCCAGCCACCTCACCGCACCCCGTCCGCGCCGCTCCCGCCGGCCCACCGCACCCCGCCCGCGCCGCCCAGCCATGACGCGACCGCACCATCGCTCGGTCACCCACTGGGTGAGCCCGCATCCCCGCGCGTCCGCCCGCCCGCGCTGCCGGCCGACAACGCACCCGCACTCCGGCGCGGCGAGGCACCGTCCACGTCGGGGTCCCCGCCCCGGCCCGCACCCCGGCCGGCGCCCCAGCCCGCACCCCGGCCGGCGCCTGGGGCAGCCTCAACGTCCGCCGCACCGACAGCCAGCCGAACTCGTCAGTTACCCACCAAATCAGGCGAGTTGAGTCACAGGCGGGACAGGGACGGAGGCGGATGAGAAAAGAGAGGGGAGGTAGCGAGAAGAGCGCGACACAAGTGCCCCGAGCAGCCTGAGACCTGCACGACCCGTGCGACCCGTGCGACCCGTGCGACAGAAGAGTTACAAGCGACGAAGGGATCGATCAATGGCGAAGTTGAGCGACGGCAAAGTTGTGCGCAGTGGGGTCGGGCGTGGCGGGAGTGAGTCGTGAAGGCTGACGATGCGTTGTTGAAGATCCTCGCGTGCCCGATCGACAAGGGGCCGCTGGTGTTGTTGACCTCCGAGGAGGCGCTCTACAACCCGCGGCTGCGGCGGCGCTATCCGATCCTCGACGGGATTCCGCAATTGCTCCCGTCCTTGGGGGAGCAACTCTCGGAAGCGGAGCACGAGCGCGCGATGCGCCAGCTCAAGGAGACAGAAAAGGCAGAGAAAGAAGAGAGGGCGGAGAAAGAAGAGAAGTCAGATAAGTCAGAGACGACAGCGAGGACGGGAGAGATAGAAGAAACGGAAGAGTCGAAGGAGACGGAGGGTTCGAAAGGGGCAGAGGACGCGGAAGTGCCGGCAGGAACAGCGGAGCCCGGGGCGGAGGCGGTGGTGTCCGGGGCGGGACCCGGGGCGGGGGCGGGGTCGTGACGCTTGCGGCGCGGGTGGGGCCCTGGCTGCCGGGACGGCTGGTGTCAGCGCTGGCGGCCGGGCTCTACCCTCGGTTCGAACCGGAGCTGGGTCGGCTGCGCGACTTCTGCCCGGCGGGCGGCACGGCCGTGGACATCGGGGGCTGGTACGGCCCGTGGACACGGCGCCTGGCGCGGCGCGCGGACCGCGTCGTCACCATCGAACCCGTCCCCCATCTGGCCCGGCTACTCGCCTCGGTCACCCCCGCGCACGTCGACGTCGTATCGGCCGCGGCCACCGACCACGCCGGCTGCGCCACGCTCTGGCTCCCACCCGATGGCCGCGGCGACCGTGGAGTCTCCTCCCTCGTACGCCGTGAAGTGCACTCCGCCACCCTGGATGTCCCCTGCCTCCCGCTGGACGCGCTGAACCTCACCGCCGTCACCCTCATCAAGATCGATGTGGACGGCGGTGAACTGGCAGTTCTACGCGGCGCGGAACGCACCATAGAACGCGAACTCCCGGCACTCTTCGTCGAGTTGGAGACGCGCATTCAGCCGCTCACGCCCGTACTGGAGTGGACGGCCGCCCGCGGGTATCGCGGCTGGGTCCTGCCACGCGACCGCTGGCTGCCGCTGGCCGACTTCGATCTGCCCGCCCATCAGTCCCGCACCTCCTACGTCGCCGAACACGGCCTGCTGCGGCGCTCCCTCGCCCCGCACCGCCGTTACGTCAATTCCGTGCTTTTCCTCCCCGACGGCGTCCGCCCCGGCCCCACGCGCACCGCATCGACCCCCGCTTCCGCACCCTCCCCGGCCGCCATCCACCACCATGTCCATCATGAACCCCGCCACTGACAATGACCCGCCCGCCGGCTCCGGCACCCCCTCCGACCTGCCCGGACCCCTCGCGTTCCAGCTCGTGCTGCTGCGCCGCATGGCCGACCACCAGCCGGCTCTCGTCGAGGACGCCCTCCGTCAACTACGGGTCACCCGCGCGCAGATGCGCGAGGCCAACCGCCGCTGGCAAGCCCGGATGCACGCTCCGCGGGCGCGCGCCGGCGCCCAGCCGTACCGGGCACTGCTCGGTACGCCGGAGGCCGTCTCCACCCGCCGCATCGGCGACCTGACCTGTGAGGCACTGACCTGGCCGGTCCCGCTCTGGCCGGAGCTGCGGTTCGAGGTCCTCGCCGCACCCGGGGGCGGCGTCTGGAACGCCTGGCTCGTCCGCGCCCCCAACGCCCCCACCCCGGACCTCCGTACGACCGCGGATCTCGTCCCGTGGTCCTGCACGGTCGACGAGGTCGCCCGCGCCTTCGCCCCGGCCCGCCCATTGGAGGGCAGCGCCCCCACCCGCTGGCGCCTGGCCTGCACCGCCCCCGGGCAGGACGGCGCCCGACAGGACATCGTCGCGGAGTTCACCTGGGGCCTCTATCAGCGTCGGGTGGAGCGGGCGGGGGAAGGGTCAGCCGCGACGCGGCAGTAGCACTGATGCTGCATCACATGCCGCTGGTGCCCGGTTACTACTCCCTGAGTCCCCGTCACACCCAGTGCGTGACACGACCCGTGTTACTACATCAGCCCCTACGCCAACACGGCCGCACGACAAACCCGCAGACCCGCAGACCCTCAGACCAACGACCAACGACCAACGACCAGCGACCACCGACCACCGACCACCGACCACCGACCAGCAGCGGATCCCCCCACCGGGAGACCTATCGCTACCGGCAACGCCTCGCTACTAGAGATCCATCGCTGGAGACGCATCGCCGGAGTCGTACCGCTGGAGTCGTACCGCTGGAGACGCATCACTGAGCAGTAACGACGCGCCCCGGCCAAAGCCCCTCACCCTCACCCCCAACACCACCCGTCACCCCCAACACCACCCCACCCGTCACCCCACTCCCATCCCCATCCCCATCCCCTCCCCCAAGCGGACGCGCTCAACAGGCGGGGTCCGGTGCGGGCCCGGAGGATGGCGCACGAGCGCTCACGTGTGGGCGCTCGTGCCCAGTACCGGTCCACCCGGGACGTTCACACCGGCCCATCGGGGAGGAATCCACCATGACCATCAGCCTCGCCCAACTGCGACGCTGCTCGGCCGCCGTCGACCTCGGCGCGGCCCGGACCAGGGTGTATGTCAAGAACCAGGGGCTGGTCGTCGATGAACCGACCGTCGCCGCGGTAAACACCCGCACCGGGTCGATGCTGGCCGTGGGCGCCCAGGCCGAGCTGATGGACGGCCGCACCCCCGACTACATCCGCGTGGTCCGGCCGGTCTCCAACGGGACGGTCGTGGACATCGACATGGCCCAGCGCCTGCTACGCCACCTGGTGGGCGACAAGCTGCGCAAGACCTGGCGACGGCGCCCCACGATGCGGGCCGCGGTCTGCCTCCCGTACGGCAGTGAGCCGCTGGCGCAGCGGGCGGCCGTGGAGACCCTGACCGGGCTGGGTGCCCGCCGGGTCGAACTTGTCGACACGCTGGTCGCGGCGGCCGTCGGCTGCGGGCTCCCGGTGGAACAGCCCGAAGCGACCATGATCGTGGTGTGCGGTGCGGGCACCACGCAGGTCGCGGTGCTCTCGCTCGGCTCGATCGTGGCCGCGGAGACCGTCCCCGTGGGCGGCAACGCCATCGACCACGCGGTGATCCAGCACCTCCGGTTGCAGCACGAGCTGATGCTGCCGAACCAGTCCGTGCGTCCGCTGCACCTGATGTTGTCCGGGGACGGCGAACTCACGCCCGGTTCCACGGAGGTGCACGGGCGGGACGTGGTCAGCGGGCTCGCCCGGTCCGTGCACGTGGACACCGAGCGGGTGCGGCGCGCCATCATCACGCCGTTGACGGCGATCCTCGACGGCATCGGGGCGGTGCTGCGCCGCTGCCCGCCCGACCTCGTGGCCGACCTCGGGGAGCGCGGCATCATGCTGGCGGGCGGCAGCGCGCTGATCCCGGGGCTGGAGCCGATGATCCACGAGGCCACGTCGATGCCGGTGCACATCGCGGACCAGCCCGGCACCTGCGCGGTGCAGGGGCTGGGCGCCATGATCGAGGGGAAGGTGCAGCCCCTGCACCTCGATCCGATGTCGCCGTGAGCCTGCACCCGGACAGCGAAACGAGGACATCGTCACAAACGCGCGCCCGCCCACCGGACGGGAAGAGCGAATACGGCAGAGGGAAGAGCGAATAGGGCCGCCCGAAGACCGAACAGGGCCGCCCCGACACCAGATGCCGGACACCGGACGCCAGCCACCGAACGCCCCGTCCCCCCACTCACCCGATCACTCACTCACTCACTCGCCCGCCCCTCCCCTGCTATGCCGCTCCCTCCCCGCCCCTCCCCGCTACAGACTCCGGGCGTTCCAGGCGATCACCGCGGGACGGTCGTGTTCGGTGCCCAGGACGCCGACCGTGCCGGTGCCGAAGGTGAACAGGCCACCCGCGGCGGCCGGAAGGCCCAGGCGGCGGGCGGTCAGTACGCGCAGGAAGTGGGCATGGGCCACCAGCGCCACATCGCCCTCGTCGACCTCCAGGTGGGGCGCGATCAGCGCCAGTACGCGGTCGGCGCGCGCCCCGACCTCCTCGGGCGACTCCCCGGGGTGGTCGGCCGGCCCGGGGGCGACGCCGTCGTCGAAGAGGTACCAGTCGGGTCTGGTGCGGTGGATCTCGGCGGTGGTGATGCCCTCGTCGCCGCCGTAGTCCCATTCCCGCAGGTCATCGATGACGTGTGGGGAGGGGAGGCCGGCGAGTTCGGCGGTGCGCAGGGCCCGCGTCATCGGGCTGGCGTATACCCGCGCGATCTTCCGGCTCGACAGCAGCGGCCGGAGGGCGCGGGCCTGCTCCTCGCCGTTGGCGGTCAGCGGGAGGTCGGTCCAGCTGGTGTGCCGGCCGTCGCGGCTCCACTCGGTCTCGCCGTGGCGGACCAGTAGCAGCTCGCTCACTCGCCCTGCGCCTGCTCTCCGGCGCCGCCCTGTCCCTGCTGGGCCTGGGCCTCGGCGACCGAGGCGCGGACCTGGTCCATGTCGAGGCCGCGGGCCTGGCCGATGACGTCCTCCAGGGCGGTTTCGGGGAGCGCTCCGGGCTGGGCGAACACCGCGATGTTCTGCCGGACGATCATCAGGGTGGGGATGGAGCTGATGTCGAAGGCGGCGGCGAGTTCGGGCTCCTTCTCCGTGTTGACCTTGGCGAACAGCAGGTCGCCGTGCTTCTCGGACGACCGCTCGAAAACCGGCCCGAACTGCTTGCAGGGACCGCACCATTCGGCCCAGAAGTCGATCAGGACGAAATCGTTGCCTGAGACGATCTCGTCGAAGTTGTCCTTGGTGAGCTCCACGGTGCTCATACGCGCTTCCCTACTTACGGGCCGTCGGGGGTTTCGGCGGGTTGACGCCGGCGCCTCCTGGACGGCTTTCGTGTGTGGCTGGTTTCGACTGTTCGGTTGGTTCCGGTGTACGACGCTACGGGGGGCCGGCGGCTCGTCGGGCACCGGCCGTACGTCCGTCCGTACGTTCCGTCCGTCCAGCGCCCGCCTCCCGATGCGGCCTCCGTCACCACTTCCCTGACGGTTTCCGTAACAGGATCAAGCCGTACGGTATTCCGCACGCCGGACCGTCCGGCTCCCCTGCCCACCCCGCGCCGCCCTAGACATGCCGTGGCCGAGATCACGTGTCCGAGACCACCTGTCCGAGGTCACGTATCCGAGGCCGCTTATCCGAGATCACCTGCCGCACCTCACCACCCCACTACCCCACCACCTCACCAACGCGCCGCGGGCCCGCCCCCTCGCCCCGGTTCTCGAACTGCCGCGCCCCGCACCCCCGCCCTACGATGGACGGGGGGCCGCCCCGGAAGGAGGCGTCGGCCCGATGGAGACGCGCGTCGATGAGATCGCGGACGGGATCTACCGGATCTCCACCTTCGTTCCCGAGGTGGCCGCACCGGCCGGCTTCACGTTCAACCAGTTCCTCATCGACGCGGAGGAACCGCTGCTCTTCCACACCGGCATGCGCCACCTCTTCCCGCAGGTCTCGGAGGCCGTCGGCCGGGTGGTGCCGCTGGACCAGTTGCGCTGGTTGGCGTTCGGGCACGTGGAGGCCGATGAGTGCGGCGCGATGAACGCGTTCCTGGCCGCGGCCCCGCGCGCCCAAGTGGCGCACGGGCTCCAGGGGTGTCTGGTCTCGCTCAACGATCTCGCCGACCGGCCGCCGCGCCCTTTGGCGCACGGAGAAACGCTCGACCTGGGTGGCAAGGAGTTGCTGCGGCGCCGGGTGATGCACCTCAACACCCCGCACGTTCCGCACAATTGGGAGGCGCGGGTGCTGTTCGAGGAGACCACCGGAACGCTGCTGTGCGGGGATCTCTTCACCCACCTGGGCAAGGGGCCGCCGGTCACCGACCACGATCTGGTGGGGCCGGCGTTGGATGCGGAGGAGATGTTCCGCCAGACCTCCTGTCTGACGGCGGCGGTGGAGACGCTGCGTTCCCTGGCCCAGCTCGCGCCCAGGACGCTGGCGGTGATGCACGGGTCGTCGTACTACGGGGACGGTGCGCCGGCGCTGCGCGCGCTGGCCGACGGCTATCAGGAGCGGTTCGGCCCGGAACTGGCCTTCGCCGCCCGGCCGAGCGCCCTCGCCGGGGTCACCGCTCCGCAGGGCTGACCGCCGCCTCCCGTGGGGCCGGCCGCGGAAGCCGCCCGTCCGGGCCCGGGCGTGAACGCTCCCGGCCGGGGCCCGACGGGATGTCGTGGCGCCTGCGTCGTGGCGCGCAGCGGTCTGTGGCGGCGGCTAGCATCGCTGAAGAGACCGCCAAGAACGGAGTGTTCATCTGTGCGTCAGCTGCGCGTAGGCGTCGCCATCTTGACCATGGGAAACCGCCCCGCCGAACTCCAGGACCTGCTGGATTCGGTGGCGAAGCAGGACCTCCCCGCGACGCACATCGTGGTCGTCGGCAACGGCTCGCCGCTGCCACCGCTGCCCGAAGGCGTCACGGGTGTGTCGCTGAGCGAGAACCTGGGTGTCTCCGGTGGCCGGAACGTTGCCCTGGACGAGCTGCGCAAGCTCGGTGACCTGGACGTGGTGGTCGACCTGGACGACGACGGGCTGCTGATCAGCACGGACGTCTTCAGCCGGCTCGCGGAACTGTACGAGCGCGACCCGAAGTTGGGGATCGTCAGCTTCCGCATCGCCGACGAGTTGGGCCGCACTCAGCGTCGCCACGTGCCGCGCCTACGGGTCGGCGATCCGCAGCAGGGCGGGCTGGTCACCACGTTCCTCGGCGGCGGGCACGCGCTGTCCGTACCGATGTTGGACCGGACCGGCGGCTGGCCGGACGAGTTCTTCTACGCCCACGAGGAGACCGATCTGGCCTGGCGGGCGTTGGACGACGGCTGGCACATCCGCTACGCGCCGGAGATCGTGCTGCAGCACCCGTACACCTCGCCGACCCGGCACGCGGTCTACCACCGGATGGTCGCCCGGAACCGCGTCTGGCTGGCGAAGCGCCATCTGCCGGCGGTGCTGGTCCCCGTCTACCTCGGTGTCTGGGCGGGGCTGACGGCCGTCCGCAGTCGCTCGGTGGCGGGCCTGCGGGCGTGGGCCGCGGGCTTCGCTGAGGGCGTCCGGACCCCGTGCGGGCGCCGGCGGCCGATGCGCTGGCGCACGGTGTGGCGCATGACGCGGCTGGGGCGCCCGCCGGTCATCTAGCCGATCACCGCCTCGTGGGCGGTCGTCCATGAGCGGCGGCCGTCTCGTGGGTGACTGCCTCGTAGGCGGGCGGGGTGCCGGCCGGTACCCCGCACCTCCCGGCCCCGTTGACCGGCCCCGTTGACCGGCTCAGGTCGTCGTGGCCAGTCTGCGCAGGGTTCTGGCCGAGGGGGATCCGGGGTCGGCCGTGATCAGGACGACTTCCTGATCGTCCTCGGGGACGAGGAGTACGTCGCAATTCAGCAGAAGACTGCCCGCCGTCGGGTGGTCGACGGCCTTGGTGCGGTGACCAGGGGCGTGGACCGGGCGGGTCTCCCAGAGCTGGCGGAACTCCTCGCTGCCGGTGTGCAGTTCGGCCAGCAGAGCGGCGAGCTGCGGGTCGTGCGGGTAGCGGTCGGCGGCCCGACGCAGCCGGGCCACCACGATGTGCCCGAACTCCTCGGCGCTGGAACTCTCGTACATCCGCCCTTCTCCGAGGAACCGGCGCCGGGCCAGGTTCGTCGTCCCCTGTCCGAGGTCGCCGCCCAGCAGGGCCTGGGCCAGCGGGTTCCAGGCGACGACGCCGTAGGCAGCGTCGGTGACGATCGCGCCGGTCTCCGGCAGGCGCCGCAGCATCCGGGCCACGTGCGGGCGGACGCGCCGTACGGCACCGGTGGCGGGCGGCGGCGCGCTCGTTCCGGCCAGGCGGAACAGATGGCTGCGTTCGGCCGGCGTCAGGCGGAGCGCCTGGGCCAGCGCCTCCAGGATGCGGGGCGACGGACGAGGGCCGCGGGCCTGCTCCAGGCGTGCGTAGTAGTCGACGGACATGTGGGCCAGCTCTGCCACCTCTTCGCGGCGCAGGCCCGCGGTGCGGCGCGGGGCGGTCGTGGGCAGGCCGAGCGCGTGCGGACGCAGGGCCGTGCGGCGGTCCCGCAGGAAGCGGGCGAGTTCCTGCCGCGCCATGGTCTCTCCTTCCGCTGCCTGGTACAGGTTGTCCCTGGCAGGGTGGTCGCCACCAGGGGACCGTGGCTGTCATGAACGATCGCACAGCACTGGTGACCGGTGCCAACAAAGGCATTGGCAAGCACATCGCCCGCCTGCTTGCCGCGGAGGGTTTCGGCGTGTACGTGGGCTCGCGCGACGCCGGGCGCGGGCGGCGGGTCGTCGAGGAGATCGGCGGCGCCGCGCGTCTGCTGGTCCTCGATGTGACCGACCCGGACGGCATCGCCGCAGCCGCGGAGCAGGTGGACCGGCTCGACGTGCTGGTCAACAACGCGGGCGTCTCGTCCTCGCTCGCCCCGCCGACCGAAACCGGCACAGACGACTTCCGGCGCATCTACGAGACCAACGTGTTCGGGGTCGCCGCGGTCACCAACGCCTTCCTGCCCGCCTTGCGCCGCTCCCCGCACCCCCGGATCGTCAACGTCTCCAGCGGGACCGGATCGCTGACCTGGAGCACGCGCCCGAACCCCCAGTTCGCCCCCGGCAGCGGCGGTGCCGCCGCGTACCGGTCGTCGAAGGCCGCCCTCAACGCCCTCACCGTCCTGTACGCCCAGACGCTGGCCGAGGAGGGCTTCAAGGTCAACGCGCTCGCCCCCGGCTTGCGGGCCACCGACCTCAACCCCCGGGCGGCCGCGGCGGGCGGGGACCCGGCCGAGGCCGCCGCGGGGGCCGTACGGCTGGCGCTCCTGCCGGACGACGGGCCGACCGGCGCGTTCTTCTCGTGGGACGGAACGCCCGTGCCGTGGTGACCGCGGCACCCGGCGCCGCGTGCGGCGTATCCGGCGGTCGTGGGGACGCCGGGGCGGCAGCCGCCCATCGCGGGCGCGCTCGTCACACCGTGAGGCCGTCACTCTCGCCGCGCGGCACGTGCGGCGCGGCGACACGGCCAGAGGTGGCTCCATGGGATGGCTTGCGCTCGGGTACTTCGCGTCCTACGTCCCGTACACCATGGTGGTGAAGGCGCTCTCAGCGGCGTGATGCCGGGAATGCGCGAGCCGGTTGCCGGGCTGGTCCTGCTGCCCGCGGCGGCGATCGACCAACTCCCCGTGATGCCGGTGTTCCTGCATGTCTCGGGGCTGTGGCGGCGTCACGGGCGTCGGGAAAGGCCGGGCCTGCGGACGGTGCTGTCGGGCAGACAGCTGCTGATCACGTCCTCCTGCACTGCGCTGCTGATCGCCACCACCCGCCCCCAAACCGGGCGAGAGCCACCGCTTCGGCACCACGGTGACCCGTGCCGACGGCGGTTGGGTGGTCCATGGCACCAAGGGTTTCGCCACCAGCGCCACCGGTGCCCGGTGGGCGATCCTGCTGGTCGATCCGGCCGGTCCGGGAGGGGCCCGGCACGCACGGGGGACGGCGGCCGGACTCCTGCTGCTGGCCTGCGACCTGACAGACCCGGCCGTGACCGTCGACACCTCCTGGTGGGACCCGGTCGGCATACGTGCCACCGTCAGCCGCGCGGTGCGTTTCAACGGCGCGTTCTTCCCGCACGACCGGCTGATCGGCGAGCCGGGCAGCTATCCGACCGGGCAGTGGCAGACCGCTTTCGTACCGCACTACGCCGCGAGCTTCCTGGGCGCCGCCGAAGCCGCCTACGACTACGCGCCGGCCTACCTCAAACACCAGGGCAAGAGCGGGGACCCGTACGTCCAGCACCGGGTGGGGCGGATGGCCGTCGACGTGGACACCGCGCGCCTGCGGCTGCGGCACGTCGCCGGGCTGTGCGATGAGCGGCGGCCGGACCAGGCCCGGATCGCCAGGAGCCGGGCCCGGCACGTGATCGAGCAGACGGTGCGCCACTGCATCCGCGCGTGCGGGGCCCGCTGCCTCGTCCGGCCCTCGCCGGTGGAACGGATCCTGCGCGATCTGACCTTCTACCAGCGGCACGACAACGACGACCACGTCCTGGCCCCCATCGGCCGAGCGGCACTCGGCGAGCCCTACGACCCCTCGTTCCACAAGACATAAGCGGAGCGCCGCATGCCTGCCCGGACCTCGCACCCCGACCAGCGGGACCGGGATGACCGGGAAGGAACGTTGCCTGAGCAAAGAGGATGAGCCTGGGACGTAGCTGCGCCGCCTCGAAGGCAAGCCGCCGCCACTGAAGTGCCCACTGGATCTTGAAACGCGCATGGCAGGACCCATCGCACCATCTCGCGACAAGCCCCGCCATCTCGATTTTGCAGGTCACAGTCTTGCTGTACGCCTGCTCCGTGGTGGGGCGGGTGGGACTCGAACCCACGGCCGACGGATTATGAGTCCGCTGCTCTAACCGGCTGAGCTACCGCCCCTCACGGCGCGTCGCGCACATTTGTGCGCGCCGTCTGCCGCAGCATAGCCGCTCATACGATCTGCTGCCCGTGCGGGCTGCCGTCGGGCGACCTTGCACGCCCAAGAGGACTTCGATCAGCGGGGATTCGGTTCCCGGGCACAAGAAAAAGGACCCCTTCCGGGGTCCTCGTTCCTCTGCTCCCCCGACTGGACTCGAACCAGTAACCCTCCGGTTAACAGCCGAATGCTCTGCCAATTGAGCTACAGGGGATTGAGCTCCCCCGACTGGACTCGAACCAGTAACCTGCCGGTTAACAGCCGGCTGCTCTGCCAATTGAGCTACAGGGGATTGCGCTGCTTGCCTCGAATGCATCGCTGTCCGGGGCTCCGGACGGCGTGCGCTCGCTGCGACACATACATTAGCGCAAGCAGGGGGGTGCTCCGCCAATCGGTATCGCCGGAGGTCGCCGCGGGCGGCCCGGGTGCCGAGGGGCAGGTGCCCAGCCCGGCGTCCGGTGCCGGCCGGCACCGGACGGGATCGAGCGGCAAGGGAAAGGTGGAGCGATGCGCTACCGGCTCACGTTCATCGCGGGACTGGCGGTGGGATATGTGCTCGGCACCCGGGCCGGGCGGGAACGGTACGAACAGCTCCGCAAGAATGCCCGGCGGATCGCACAGAACCCGGCGGTCCGCAATACCGCCGAGTCGGCCGCGCTCACCGGGCGGCAGGCCGCTTCGAAGGCGTTCGTGACGGTGTCGACGAAGGTCGAGGGGCGGCTGCCCGCGCCGGTCGCGGAGCGGGTGCGGTCGCTGCGGGAGCAGCGGGCGGCCGATGAGGACGAGTGGGGCACCAGCAATACATGAGTGCGGGCCCCGGTGGGCAAACCCTGGCTCTTTCCCCATGGGGCTCATGGGGCATCATCTGGGGCCATGGGGATAGTCGCCGGGTTGGACAGTTCGTCCGAGAGCACACGGATCGTGGTCTGTGACGCGGACACGGGTGCCGTGATCAGGCAGGGGTACGCACCGCACCCCGTGGAGAAGGGGCCTGAGGCCGATCCGCAGGCATGGCTGATGTCACTCGGTGAGGCCGCGGGGAACGGGCTGCTGGAGGGCGTACAGGCCATCGGGGTCGCGGCGCAGCAGCATGGGCTGGTGCCGTTGGACTCCGAGGGGAATCCGGTGCGGCCGGCGCTGGTCGGCAACGACAAGCGGGCGCAGAGCGCGGCCGCGGACCTCGTGGACGCGCTGGGCGGGCGGGCGGCCTGGGCGCAGGCGGTCGGGGCGGTGCCGCAGGCGCAGCATCCGGTGACGAAGTTGCGGTGGCTGGCGCGGTCCGAGGCGGCGAATGCGGCGCGGATCGCCGAGGTCATGACGCCGCACGACTGGCTGGCCTGGCAGTTGCTGGGGCGGCCGGCGCGGCGGACCACGGACCGGGGCGGGGCGTCCGCGACCGGTTACTGGTCGGCGGCGACGGGTGGGTACCGGCCGGATCTGGTGGAGCTGGCGCTGGGGCACCAGGTGCGGCTGCCGGAGGTGCTGGGACCGTCGGGGACCGCGGGTTTCACGCCGGAGGGGCTGCTGATCTCGGCCGGGACCGGCGAGACCATGGCCGCCGCCTTCGGGCTGGGGGTCGGGGTGGGCGACGCGGTGGTGTCGCTGGGTGCCTCGGGGTCGGTGTTCGCCATCCACGAGGAGGCGCTGGCGGATCCGACCGGGACGATCACGTCGTTCGCGGACGCGACCGGGCGGCATCTGCCGGTGGTGCACACCACCAATGCGGTGCGGGTGCTGCGCGGTACCGCGGAGCTGTTGGGGACGGATCTGGCGGGGCTGTCCGAGCTGGCGCTGGCGTCGTCGCCCGGTGCGTACGGGATGGTGCTGCTGCCGTACCTGGAGGGTGAGCGGACGCCGTATCTGCCGCACACCGCGGGGTCGTTGCACGGGATGCGGCGGGAGAGCATGAAGCCGGAGCATCTGGCGCGGGCGGCCGTGGAGGGCATGCTGTGCGGGCTCGCGGACGCGTTGGACGTGCTGCGGGGCCGGGGGGTGGCGGTGCGCCGGGTGTTCCTGTTGGGTGCGGCGGCGGAGTTGGGTGCGGTGCAGGCGGCCGCGCCGGGGCTGTTCGGGGCGCAGGTCGTGGTGCCGCAGCCGGCGGAGTACGCGGCGCTGGGTGCGGCCCGGCAGGCGGCGTGGGCGTGGCAGGTGGCGCACGGCACGGCCGGGCCGGCCGCCGGTGGGGACGGCGGTGCGGGGTACCCGGAGCCGCCGCGGTGGCCGGCGGCGGCGAGCCAGGTCTTCGAGCCGGGTGAGGAACTGCCGGTGTGGCAGGCGGTGCGGCAGCAGTACACGGCGGTGCGGGACGAGACGCATCCGGGGGCGTTCCAGCGGGAGGGCTGAGCGGTGGGCCGGCGGTTTCAGTCGAGGTAGCCGCGGAGCTGGTCGGCGAAGGCGTGGTCGCGGAGTTTGCCGAGGGTTTTGGACTCTATCTGTCGGATGCGTTCGCGGGTGACGCCGAAGATCCGGCCGATCTCCTCCAGGGTGCGGGGGCGGCCGTCGGCGAGGCCGTAGCGGAGTTGGACGACCTTGCGTTCGCGTTCGGCGAGGGTGGAGAGGACCGCGTCGAGGTGTTCGCGGAGCAGCAGGAACGCGGCGGACTCCACGGGTGAGGCGGCGTTGCCGTCCTCGATGAGGTCGCCGAGGGCGACGTCGTCCTCCTCGCCTACGGGGGCGTGCAGGGAGACCGGTTCCTGGGCGAGTCGTAGGACGTCGGTGACGCGTTCGGGGGTGAGGCCGAGGTGGGCGGCGACCTCCTCGGGGGTGGGTTCGTAGCCGCGTTCCTGGAGCATGCGGCGTTGGACCCGGACGACGCGGTTGATCAGTTCGACGACGTGGACGGGGACGCGGATGGTGCGGGCCTGGTCGGCGAGGGCGCGGGACATGGCCTGGCGGATCCACCAGGTCGCGTAGGTGGAGAACTTGTAGCCGCGGGCGTAGTCGAACTTCTCGACGGCGCGGATCAGGCCGAGGTTGCCCTCCTGGACGAGGTCGAGCATGGTCAGGCCGCGGCCGACGTAGCGTTTGGCGACGGAGACCACCAGGCGCAGGTTGGATTCGATCAGGCGGCGTTTGGCGATCCGGCCGCGGACGACCAACGTGTCGAGTTCGTGGGCGAGTTGGGAGTCGAGGTCGGGGGTTCGGGTGAGTTTCTCCTCGGCGAAGAGGCCGGCTTCGACGCGGCGGGCCAGGTCGACTTCCTCGGCCGCGGTGAGCAGCGGGATCCGGCCGATCTCGCGGAGGTACTGGCGGAAGAGGTCGGAGGAGGGGCTGCTGGTGTCGGCGCGGGGCGCGGGGTCCGTGGTGTCAGCGGGCTCGGGGGTGTCCGTGGTGTCGGCGGTGTCGGCGGCATCCGTGGTGTTGGGGGTGGCTGTGGTGTCTGTGGTGGTTGGTGGGTCGGGGGGTTCGGGGGGCTCGGGGGGCTCGGGGGGCTCCGGGGCGAGGAGTTCGGCGGCGGGGGGTTCGGCTTGCTGCGGCACCGTGACCGGGGCGGTGAGCAGGCCGGTATCGGGTGGGGCGGCCGGTGCGCCATCGGCAGGTGCGGCGGGGAGGGTCCGGGTCTGCACGGGGGCGACCTCCAGGTGATCGCGGCTGGGGCGGCACGAGGCCCGGGGCGGAGCGGCCGAGCCGCCGGGTCCGCCCCACGTCACGAGCGGCTGCGCGGGGGCTCACGGCCCGTACGGCGGCGCGTACGGCCGGATGTGCCGCGCTCCGGGGACTTGCGGCACCGCTCCTCAGTGTGGAGTACGACACATGTCCGCCACGAGGGGCGTGCGAGCACTTTCTGAGTCCGGTCCGTGACCGAATGGCTACCGGGAGGTGCCGGCGGGGGGCGGCGGGGTTCCTGGGGCGGGTGGGGCCGGTCGGTGCGGGGTGGGGGCCAGGGCCGGTGCGGTGGGTGCGGGTCGGTGTGTCGTCCTAGAGGGCGGCGGCGCCGCGTTCGCGGAGGGACTGGCCGTACTGCTGGAGGACCCAGAGTTCGTTCTGGACGGCGGTGAGTTGTTGGGGGTCGGCGCGTGGGTCCAGGCGCTGGAGGGTGCCGCGGATCTCCGTGACGCGTTGGTTGACGGCGGCGAGGCGGACGGTGACCAACTGGACGCCGGCGTATGCCTCGTCGGGGTCGCGGCGGGTGTGCAGTGGTTCGACGGCGAGTTCGGTGATCATGGCGCGGACGGTGTCGTCGGGGGCGGCGGCGCGCACCCGGGCGAGGTAGTCGCCGTCGGTGGCTCCGGCGGTGGCGCCGCCGGCCTCCTCGATGCACTGCCGGACGACGACGTACGGGGGTGCGGTGAACTCGTCGGCACCGTAGGCGTCGAAGGTCGGGGAGACCAGGTCGGGGCGTTGCAGGGCGAGCTTGAGGAGTTCTCGCTCGACGCGGTGGGCGGGGCTGCGGAGGTTGAGGGCGGGGCCGCCGGGGGCAAGGCGCTGCGGCTCGGCGGTGGGGGGTGTGTCGCGGCGAGGCGGGCGGCCTTGGCCGGGGCCGCCGTCGCGGCCGCGGTCGCGGGCCCAGCGGGCGAGCTGGGAGACCCGGCGGACGACGAACTGGGTGTCCAGGATGCCGAGGATGCCGGCCAGCTGGACGGCGGATTCGTGCTGGATGGCGCTGTTCTTGATGCGGGCGACGATGGGGGCGGCCTCGTCGAGGGCGGCGGCGCGGCCGACCGGGGTGTCGAGGTTGTGCCGGGAGACGACGTGGCGGAGGGCGAATTCGAAGAGCGGGGTGCGGGACTCGACGAGGTCGGCGACGGCCTGGTCGCCCTTGGCGAGCCGTAGGTCGCAGGGGTCCATGCCGCCGGGGGTGATGGCGATGGAGGTTTCGGCGGCGAACTTCTGGTCGTCCTCGAAGGCGCGCAGGGCGGCCTTCTGGCCGGCGGCGTCGCCGTCGAAGGTGAAGACGACCTCGGAGCCGGAGTTGTCCATCAGGAGCCGGCGGAGGATCTTGATGTGGCCCTCGCCGAAG
Organism: Streptomyces sp. NPDC058000; assembly: GCF_042886435.1. Taxonomy (NCBI): domain Bacteria; kingdom Bacillati; phylum Actinomycetota; class Actinomycetes; order Kitasatosporales; family Streptomycetaceae; genus Streptomyces; species Streptomyces sp. NPDC058000. The sequence continues at coordinate 29,733 of NZ_JBHVQS010000045.1, read as the reverse complement.
GCGGTGCCGCAGGTGGCGATGGCGGTGGTGATCCCGGCGAGGTGGCAGGCCATGACGTCGGTGTAGCCCTCGACGACCACCGCGCGGCTGGTCTTGGCGATCTCCTTCTTGGCGAGGTCGATGCCGTAGAGGACCTGGGACTTGCGGTAGAGGGGGGTCTCGGGGGTGTTGAGGTATTTGGGGCCGTTGTCGTCGTCGCGGAGCTTGCGGGCGCCGAAGCCGACGACCTCGCCGGAGATGTCGCGGATGGGCCACATCAGGCGGCCGCGGAAGCGGTCGATGGGGCCGCGGCGGCCCTCCTGGGAGAGGCCGGAGAGGATCAGTTCCTGGTCGGTGAAGCCGCGGCCGCGCAGGAAGCGGGTGAGGTGGTCCCAGCCGGCGGGGCTGTAGCCGACGCTGAAGTGCCCGGCGGCGTCCTGGTCGAAGCCGCGCTCGGCGAGGAACCGGCGGGCGATCTCCGCCTCGGGGCTGTCGAGCTGGTCGGTGTAGTACTGGGCGGCGGCCTTGTGGGCCTCCACCAGGCGGGTGCGCTCGCCCTGCTGGCGGCCGGGGGTGTAGCCGCCCTCTTCGTAGCGGAGGGTGATGCCGGCCTGGGCGGCGAGGCGTTCGATGGTCTCGGCGAAGGAGAGGTGGTCGATCTTCATGACGAAGTCGACGGTGTCGCCGCCCTCCTGGCAGCCGAAGCAGTGGTAGAGCCCCTTGGCGGGGCTCACGTGGAAGGACGGGGACTTCTCGTCGTGGAAGGGGCACAGGCCCTTGAGGTTGCCACCGCCGGCGTTGCGGAGCTGGAGGTACTCGGACACGACGGCGTCGATCGGGACCGCGTCCCGTACCGCCTTCACATCGTCATCGTTGATCCTGCCTGCCACGGGTGAATTCTACGGTGGGGGTGCGACAGTTCCCTGCGGGTGCGTCCGCCGGGGGCGGATGGGGCGGTGGGGCCGGGTCAGCCGAGCAGTTCGCGGAAGCGGTCCAGGCCGATGTTGCCGCCGGAGATGATCACGCCGGTACGGGCCGGGGGGTGGTCCAGGTGGCCAGCGAGCAGGGCGGCGAGGGCGCTGGCGCCGCTGGGTTCGATGACGATCTTGAGTCGTTCGAAGGCGAAGGCCATGGCTGCGCGGATCTCGTCGTCGGTGACCAGGACCACGGAGTCGACCAGCCGTTGGTTGATCGCGAAGGTCAGTTCGCCAGGGGTATCGACGGCCTGGCCGTCGGCGATGGTGCGGGGGACGGGGACGGCGACGCGGTGGCCGGCGGCCAGGGAGCGGCGGGTGTCGTCGCCGGCCACCGGCTCGACGCCGATCATGCGGATGCCGGGGGCCAGGGCGGTGGCGGCGGTGGCGGCGCCGGCCATCAGTCCGCCGCCGCCGACGGGCACCAGGAGGGCGTCGAGCGGGCCGGTCTCCTCGATGAGTTCCAGGGCGGTGGTGCCCTGGCCGGCGATGACGTGCGGGTGGTCGTACGGGGGGATCAGGGTCAGGCCCTGTTCCCGGGCGATTCGGCCGCTGATGGCGGCGCGGTCCTCGGTGTAGCGGTCGTAGGTGACGATCTCGGCGCCGTAGCCGGCGGTGGCGTCCCTTTTGGAGCGTGGGGCGTCCGTGGGCATCACGATGACGGCGCGGGTGCCGCGTTCCCGGGCGGCGAGGGCGACGGCCTGGGCGTGGTTGCCGGAGGAGTGGGCGACGACGCCGCGGGTGAGTTGTTCGGGGGTGAGGTGGGAGAGGGCGTGGTAGGCGCCGCGGAACTTGAAGGCGCCGACCCGCTGGAAGTTCTCGCACTTGAGGAACGCCTGGGTGCCGGTCCGCGCGTCGAGGGTGCGGGAGCGCAGCACCGGGGTGTGGTGGGCCACGCCGGACAGCCGGCGGGCGGCGTCCCGGACGTCGTCGAGGGTGACGGCCGGGGCGCCGGTTCCGCCGGGGACGGCGCTGCCGGTGGAGCTGGTGGGGCTCGTGGGGCCAGGGCTCATACGGGCACGTTACGTGAGCAGGGAGTCCAGGGGAATGGTGGGATCGGCCAGTCGCTCGGGGTCCAACGGGGCGCCGGAGCGGATCAGTTGCTGGATGGGCTCGGTGACGTCCCAGACGTTGACGTTCATGCCGGCCAGGACCCGTCCGTCCCTGAGCCAGAAGGCGATGAACTCCCGTTTGCCGACGTCGCCGCGGCAGATGACCTGGTCGTAGGAGCCGGGCGGGGCGTAGCCGGAGTACTCCATGCCGAGGTCGTACTGGTCGGAGAAGAAGTACGGGACGCGGTCGTAGCTGACGTCCTGGCCGAGCATGGCGCGGGCGGCGGCGGGGCCGCCGTTGAGGGCGTTGGCCCAGTGCTCGACGCGCAGCCGGGTGTCCAGGAGGGGGTGGTCGGCGGCGGCGACGTCGCCGGCGGCGTGGATGTACGGGTCGGAGGTGCGCAGTGCGGCGTCGACGGCGATGCCGCCGCCGTCGGCGCGGTCGACGACGTCGAGGCCGGCCTGTTCGGCGAGGGCGGTGCGGGGGGCGGCGCCGATGGCGGCGAGCACGTCGTGGGCGGGGTGTTCCTCGCCGTCGTCGGTGCGGACCGACACCACCATGCCGTCCTGGCCGACGATCTCGGTGAGGCGGGCGCCGAAGTGGAAGCGGACGCCGTGGTCGCTGTGGAGGTCGGTGAAGAGGGCGCCGAGTTCGGGGCCGAGGATGCCGTGCAGGGGGGTCGGTCCGGGGGCGACGATGGTGACCTCGGCGCCGTAGGAGCGGGCCGCGGCGGCGACTTCGAGGCCGATCCAGCCGGCGCCGGCGATGACCAGGTGGCCGTTCTCGCGCCCCAGGGAGGCCAGGACGCCGCGGAGGCGTTCGGCGTGGGCGAGGCGGCGGAGGTGGTGCACGCCGGCCAGGCCGGTGCCGGGGATGTCCAGGCGGCGGGGTTCGGCGCCGGTGGCCAGCAGCAGCTTGTCGTAGGCGATGAGGGTGCCGTCGCCCAGGCGGACGGTGCGGCCCGCGGGGTCCAGGTGGACGGCGGGCTGTCCTAGGTGGAGCTCGATCCGGGCCTGGGCGTAGAAGGCGGGTTCGTGGACGAAGACGCTGTCCCGTTCTTCCTTGCCGAGCAGGTACCCCTTGGAGAGCGGGGGCCGCTCGTAGGGGTGGTCGCGTTCGTCGCAGATGAGGATCACCCGGCCGGTGAACCCTTCCGCGCGGAGCGTCTCCGCGGCCTTCGCTCCGGCCAGGCCACCCCCGACGATGACGAACGTCTGGTGCGTGTCGACCACTTGCTTCCTCCTCGTTGCGGTGCCGTACGTCCGCGTCCGCGTCCGTGAGCGCCCCCGTTGGTTCCCCCGTTGCTGCCCCGTTTCCGGTGCCCCCCGTTTCCTCCTCGTTCCTTTGATGTGTTTCGACCGTTTTCGGGTTTCGGGTTCCCGTGCGTCCGTGCATCCGTGCGGGGACGAGCGTCCCGCACGGAGCGTGAGGGGGGAAGAGGGGCCTCCCCCCAAGGGTCACCCAGGGTTGCCCTAACGGTTACCAGGGGGACGCGTGAGGCGGGCGTGAAGAGTACGTGCCGAGGCGTCGGTGAGCGCGGCGATCTGGTCGATGACGGCCCGCATGCGGGCGGTGTCGTCGGGGGCCGCGTCGAAAAGTGAACGGAACTGCGGGTCAAGGCCGTCGGGGGCACGGGCGAGCAGGGCCTCGGCGAGCTCGGCGATCACCACGCGCTGGTCGGCGCGGAGTGCTTCCTGGTCGGGGCGCTGTATGACGTAGCGGTCGGCGACGGCCTTGAGAACGGCGCATTCCAGCCGGGTTTCGGCCGGAACCACCAGCTCCGCCACGTAGCGGGTGAGCCGCCCGTTCCCGTGGCCGGCCCGGGTGGCGCCCTCGGCGGCCAGGCAGAACCGGCCGATCAGCTGGCTGGTGGCGTCCTTGAGGCGGGCCTGGGCGAGCGCCGAGCCGTCGTAGCCGTGTGGCCACCACTCCTGCTCCAGGAGGCGGTCCAGTGCGGCGGCCAGCTCCGCCTCGCCGGCGCCGGGGGCGTAGCGTTCCGCGGCGACCGCGAAGATCTCGGCGCGCTCGGGGTCGGCGAGCAGGACGTTGGGGTCGAGGTGGCCGGCGTGCAGCCCGTCCTCGACGTCGTGGACCGAGTAGGCGACGTCGTCGGACCAGTCCATGACCTGTGCCTCGAAGCTGCGCCGGGCGGGCGGGGCGCCCTGCCGGAACCACTCGAAGACCGGCTGGTCGTCGGCGTAGACGCCGAATTTCGGGGCGGTGGGCCCGTCAGGGTGGGCGCCGCGCGGCCACGGGTACTTGGTGGCGGCGTCCAGGGTGGCGCGGGTGAGGTTGAGTCCGACGCTGACCGTGGCGCCGTCCGGGGACGGTACGAACCGCTTGGGTTCCAGACGGGCCAGTAGGCGCAGCGACTGGGCGTTGCCCTCGAAGCCGCCGCAGGCGGCGGCGACCTCGTTGAGGGCCTGTTCGCCGTTGTGTCCGAAGGGCGGGTGGCCGAGGTCGTGCGCCAGGCAGGCGACCTCGACGAGATCGGGGTCGCAGCCGAGGGCGGCGCCCAGCTCGCGGCCCACCTGGGCGCACTCCAGGGAGTGCGTGAGCCGGGTGCGCGGGCTGGCGTCCCATGCCTGGGTGGCGCTGCCGGGGGTGACGACCTGGGTCTTGCCGGCGAGCCGGCGCAGTGCGGCGGAGTGCAGGACCCGGGCGCGGTCGCGTTGGAAGGCGGTGCGCCCGGGACGTTTGTCCGGTTCGGGGACCCAGCGTTCGGTGTCCGCCGCGGTGTAGCCGGGGAGCGCCGCGTGCGGGTCCTGGCCGGGACTGGGAGGGGTTGCCCGTGTTGTGCCCGTCATACCGCGACGGTAGCCGCCCTGATGCCCTCGGTGCCGGATCCGGTACGTGCGGAGAGCGCCTGGTCGTAGCGGTGCAGTACGAGACGGGCCAGCGCGGGGTGGTCGCCCAGGGGCGCGGCGGCGGGCCCGGGGGCGAGGGCCGCGCACCGGTCGGCGAAGTGGCCGGGGGCGGCGAAGCAACCGGCGACGGCGATGTCGTGGGGGTGGTGGCCGCGGTCGACCAGTGTGCGGACCGCTTCGGGGACGGTCGGGGACGCGGCGGAGGCGTAGGCGGGCAGGACGGGGACGCCGCCGAGGCGGGCGGAGAGCAGGCGGGCGGTGCGGGCGGTGTCCCGGGCGGAGCGGGCGGCGCGGGAGCCGGCGGCGGCCAGGACGACGGCGGGGCGGCCGCCGTGGTGGGGGCCGGTGGGGAAGCCGGCTTCCAGGAGCCGGGCGTGCAGCGCCTCCACCAGGAGCGCGTGCGGGCCCAGGGGGGCGGCTATCCGTCCGGTGAGGTGGGGGGCGGCGGCGAGCGCGGCGGGCAGGTCCCGGGTGACGTGGTGGCCGTGGCCGAACAGCAGCGGTACGAGGACGACCTCGCCGGCCGAGCCGACCGGGCCGGTCGCGTCGGTCGCGTCGCGCAGTTCGGCGAGGGTGTCGGTGAGCAGTGGCCGGTCGAGTTCGAGGTGGCCGAGGTGGACGGGGAGGCCGGGGCGGAGTGCGCGGATCCGGGTGAGGAGGGCCCGCACGGTGGGCGCGGCCCCGGGGTGGCGGCTGCCGTGGGCGACGGCCACCAGGGCGGGGGGCGGTGCCGTGGGGTGGCGGAAGCCGTGCAGGCGGACCGTGCGGAGCCGGCTGCTGAGTTCGGCGGTGATCTCGGAGGCGAGGCCGGCGGCGCCCAGGGGGGCGGCGGGCGGGGTGTACTGGGCGGCGGGCGGGGTGTACTGGGCAGGGGCCGGCGGGGCGGCGGAAGGGCTCGGTTCCGGGGTGGGGTGGTTCGCTGTCGGCGCCGTCATGGGCCGAGCCTGGCAGGTGGTCGTTGCGGTGCTGTTTCCCGTCGGGGAACTCCGTGTACCGCGGCGACGCTCCGGGCTCGCCACCCTGTGGGAGGAGTCCGCCGCGGGCCGGAAACCGGGGCGACCCACCGGCGTAACACGCCCGTTCCACGCTGGCCGGCATGAATGCCGCCGATGCCGCCACGGTCGAGACCCACTGCCCCTACTGCGCCCTCCAATGCGGCATGGGACTGCGGCCCGCCACCGGGTCGGACGGCCCGGCCGTGGAGGTCGTGGCGCGGACCGCCTTCCCGGTGAACCGGGGCGCGCTGTGCGGCAAGGGGCGGACCGCGCCCGAACTGCTGGCCCCCGGGGCGCGGTTGGACTCCCCTCTGGTGCGCGATGCGGCGACCGGGGAGTTGGTGCCGGCCGACTGGGACACCGCTCTGGACCGGGTCGCGGACGGGCTGCGGCGGGCCGGTGCGGCGTACGGGCGGGACGCGGTCGGGGTGTTCGGCGGTGGCGGGCTGACCAACGAGAAGGCGTATGCGTTGGGGAAGTTCGCCCGGGTGGTGCTCGGCACGTCGCAGATCGACTACAACGGCCGGTTCTGCATGTCGTCGGCGGCGGCGGCGCAGGGCCGGGCGTTCGGGTTGGACCGGGGGTTGCCGTTCCCGCTGGCGGATGTGGCGCGTACCGGGTGCGTGCTGCTGGTCGGCTCCAATCTGGCGGAGACCATGCCGCCGGCGCTGCGCTACCTGACCGAGCTGAAGGAGAACGGCGGTCGGTTGATCGTCGTCGATCCGCGCCGGACCCGCACCGCCGAGCAGGCCGATCTGCATCTGGCGCCGCGCCCGGGCACGGACCTGGCGCTGGCGTTGGGGCTGCTGCACCTGGTGGTCGCCGAGGGCCGTACGGACGAGGAGTTCGTCGCCGAACGCACCAGTGGCTGGCCGGCGGCCCGGGCCGCCGCGATGGCGCACTGGCCGGAGTTGGTCGAGCGCCTCACGGGGGTGTCGGTGCCGCAACTCCGTGAGGCCGTCGCGATGTTCTGCGATGCGCCGTCCTCGATGGTGCTGACGGCACGCGGCCCGGAACAACAGGCGAAGGGCACCGACACGGTAGGGGCGTGGATCAACCTGTGCCTGGCCACCGGGCGGGCGGGCCGGGAACTGTCCGGCTACGGCTGCCTGACCGGTCAGGGCAACGGCCAGGGCGGCCGTGAACACGGCCAGAAGGCCGACCAGTTGCCCGGCTACCGGCGGCTGGACGATCCGGCGGCGCGCCGCCACGTGGCGGCGGTGTGGGGGGTGGACCCGGAGACGCTTCCCGGGCCGGGCCGCAGCGCGTACGAGTTGCTGGACGCGCTGGGCGGGGAGATCCGGGCGCTGCTGCTGATGGGTTCCAATCCGGTGGTGTCGGCGCCGCACGCCGCCCATGTGGAGGGGCGCGTCCGGGCGCTGGACTTCCTGGCGGTGGCGGACGTGGTGCGGTCCGAGACGGCGGAGCTGGCGGACGTGGTGCTGCCGGTCGCCCAGTGGGCGGAGGAGACGGGGACGACGACCAATCTGGAGGGCCGGGTGCTGTTGCGCCGCCGGGCCGTGGACCCGCCGCCCGGGGTCCGTACGGACCTTGAGGTGCTCGGCGGGCTCGCGGCCCGCCTGGGGCACCGGGTGGGTTTCCCGACCGACCCGCAGGAGGTCTTCGACGAGCTGCGGCGGGCGTCGGCGGGCGGTCCGGCGGACTATTCGGGGATCACCTACGCGCGGATCGCGGCGGAGGACGGGGTGTTCTGGCCGTGCCCCGCGGGCCCGGCCAAGGCCGTGGCGGGGGCGCAGACGGCCCGCGAGGAGCCGGCGGGGGTCGCGGCCCACCCCGGCACGCCCCGGCTCTTCCTGGACCGGTTCGCGACGCCCGACGGCCGGGCCCGGTTCGTACCGGTCACGCACCGTCCGGCGGCCGAGGAGACCGACGCCGGGTATCCGGTGGTGTTGACCACGGGCCGGGTGCTGGCCCAGTACCAGTCGGGCGCGCAGACCCGCCGGGTGGCCGCGTTGAACGCCGCCGAGCCCGGCCCCTACGTCGAGCTCCACCCGCGGCTCGCGGACCGGCTGGGCGTCGCCGACGGCGAGCCGGTGGCGGTGGTCTCCCGGCGCGGCCGGGCGGTGGCGCCGGCGCGGGTCAGCCCGGCGATCCGCCCGGACACGGTGTTCATGCCGTTCCACTGGCCGGGCGAGGGCCGGGCCAACACGCTGACCAATCCGGCGCTCGACCCGGTGTCCCGGATGCCGGAGTTCAAGGTGTGCGCCGTACGGATCGAGCGGTGGGAGGGGTAGCGGTGCCCGGGCCCGTCGGTCAGCAGGCGTCGAGTTCCTTCAGGTAGGCGGCGCGGGTCTCCTCGTCCAGGAAGGACGCCAGGAAGGAGTTGCGGGCGAGCGTGCGCAGGGTCTCCTCGTCCAGGCCGAGGGCGTCCCGTACGGCGGTGAAGTTGTCGTCGGCGTACCCGCCGAAGTAGGCGGGGTCGTCGGAGTTGACGGTCACCAGCAGCCCGGCGTCCAGCATGGCGGGCAGGGGGTGGTCGGCGAGGTCGTCGACGACCCGTAGCCGCACGTTGGAGAGCGGGCACACGGTGAGCGGGATCCGGTCGGCCACCAGGCGGGCGACCAGGCGCTCGTCCTCCATGCAGCGCACCCCGTGGTCGACCCGGTCCACGCCGAGGAGGTCCAGCGCCTCCCAGACGTATGCCGCCGGGCCCTCCTCGCCCGCGTGGGCCACGCACTTGAGGCCGGCTTCCCGGGCCAGCTCGAAGACCTCCTGGAACTTCGACGGCGGGTGGCCGACCTCGGCGGAGTCCAGGCCGACGGCGGTGATCCGGTCCAGGTAGGGGCGGGCCGCCTCGAAGGTCGTCAGGGCCGATTCGGCGCTCTCGTCCCGCAGGAAGCACATGATCAGGCGGGTGGTGATGCCGTACGTCTCCGGGGCGGCGTCCAGCGCCCGGGAGAGGCCGTTGACGACCGTGCCGAGGGGGACGCCGCGGGCGGTGTGCGCCTGCGGGTCGAAGAAGATCTCGGCGTGCCGTACGCCCTGCTCCTTGGCGCGGGCCAGGTAGGCGTGCGCCAGGTCCGCGAAGTCGTCCTCGGTGCGCAGCACCTCCATCAGCGCGTAGTAGAGGTTCAGGAAGGACTGGAGGTCGGCGAAGGAGTAGGCGCGGCGGAGCTCGTCCTCGGTGGCGTAGGGCAGGGGGACGCCGTTGCGTTCGGCGAGCGTGAAGGCCAGGCCGGGCTCCAGGGTGCCCTCGATGTGGAGGTGCAGTTCGGCCTTGGGGAGGGGGCGGTGGGCGGGGGTGCTCGGGGGCTTGGAGGGCACGGGGTCACACCTGTTCTGCTGTGCTGCGGGACGGGGTTCCTGCTCGGACCGTGCGGAGCGGCGCGCCCGGTACGGGACGAGTCGCCCGTACGGGACGAGTCGTCCAGGCTATCGGGGGGACTTGCGGGCGGCGCGGCCGGTCCAGTGGCCGCCGGCGACGGGGGTGCCGGTGGCCCGTAGGCGGGTGGCGAGCGGTTCGGCCGCCAGGTAGACCCAGGCCCGGACGGTCCGGCCGTCCGGGCGGACCGCCTCGGTGGCCACCCGCTCATAGAGGTTGCCGGTGCCCTCCGGGGCGCCCGGGGTGTAGCCCTCCAGCAGGTCCAGTGCGGTGCGGACGGCGTCGTAGTCGGCGTCGCGGGGGTGGATCAGCTCGCCGTGCACCACGGCGTGGGCGGGCCCGGCGGTGGCGTACGGGTATCCGGGGCCCTCGTAGAGCAGTGCGCCGGATATCCGGGCCGGTTCCTCGGTGGCGGTCCGGCCGCGCAGGGTGCGGGCGTAGTTGGTCTCGCCGGGGCGCAGCGTTCCGTAGACGAAGAACGGCAGGCGCTCGGCCTGGTTGGTCATCGTGGCCCCTCCACGGGCGGTGCGGTGCGGTGTTGTCGACGGGGGCGTCGCCGACCGTGCGCGACCGGTTGTGACGTTGCCGACGGCGGTCCTCCCAGTGCAACCATGCCAGCCGGCGGCACGTCGCAGCATGCGACATCGATCACGGGGACGGTCCCGGCGCGGCGAGCGGCGGGCACCGGGGGAACGGGGGCAGGGCATGCGGGGGCCGCGGGGGCGTCTGGGGTGGATACGGCGCGTACGGCTGCCGCGGAGCCGGCGCGGGCAGCGGCGGGCGTTCCAGGTGGTCGTGGCGCTGGCGGTGCTCGCACTGTTGCCGGCGACCTGGCTGAACGCCAGCGCCGGCCCGCGCGTCCGTACAGTCGCCGATGTGCCGGCCGCCCCGGTGGCGGTGGTGTTCGGCGCCGGCCTGTGGAACGGCGAGCCCTCGCCGTACCTCGCCCACCGGCTGGACGCCGCCGTCCGCCTCTACCAGGACGGCAGGGTCCGCGCCGTCCTGGTCACCGGCGACAACAGCCGTCATGACTACGACGAGCCGGACGCGATGCGCGGCTATCTGGTGCAACACGGCGTCCCGGACCGCAAGATCGTCAGCGACTATGCGGGTTTCGACACCTGGGACTCCTGCACGCGCGCGCACCGCATCTTCGGGGTGGACCGGGCGGTGCTGGTCAGCCAGGGTTTCCACATCCGGCGGGCGCTGGCGCTGTGCGCGGCGGCCGGGATCGACGCGTACGGGGTCGGGGTCGCCGCGAACCACGACGTGACCTGGGCGTACGGCGGGGTGCGGGAGATCTTCGCGGCCGGCAAGGCGACCGCGGAGGCGGTGCTGCGACCCGATCCGCACTTCCTCGGCCCCAAGGAGAAGGGCCTGACGGCGGCGCTCCGTTAGCGCGCCGTTCCCCGGCCCTCCCCTCGGACGCGGGACCGCCGGGGCCTGTCCGGTGAGCCGGGGTCCGGCAGGGCAGTACAGCCAGGGCCTACCCATCCGCCCCTGATCCACCGGACGGGCCCTGGTCGCTCTCCTCCTGGCCCTGGGTCTCCTGGGCCTTGGTGGCGTGGTCGTAGAGGCTGAGGATCTCCTTCCCGAAGTACGGGCTGTAGGAGATGCGGTCGCTGTGCGGGCCCTGGGGGCCGCCGCCGTTGACGCCGCCGATGACGCCGATGACGCGGCCCGTTTGGGTGCGCGGGTCGTAGCCGGTCAACCAGGGGCTGCCGGAGGTGCCGCCGTAGAACCCGTTGCACTCCATGCGGAGTTGGCGGGTGCCCGCCAACTGCTGGGTGGTGGTGTCGCAGCGCACGGCCCGGTCCTCCGGGTCGCTGTGGACGCTGGGGTAGCCGATGACGCTGACCTGGTTGCGGTAACTGGGCGTCGCGGTCAGGACGTTGCCGCCGGTGACCTCCTCGATGTGCCGACCGGAGTCGTCCGGGGCGACGGTGGCGAAGGCGAAGTCGAGGTCGGCGCCGCCACCCGTGGTACCGCGGTCGGAGTACGCGTAGGTGTCCTCGATGGCCCACACCCCGTAGGGCTGGGATTCCTGCCCGGACTGGTACTGGGGGACGAACGCGGCGCGGGCTCCCGGGTTGCAGTGCCCGGCGGTGAGGATCAGGTTGCCGTGCGGGCTGTGCACCACGCTGGCGGTGCAGTGGTGCTCGCCGGCCTCTCCGTCGACGGAGAACAGCACGCCGACGGACGGGATCCCGTCGAAGTGCTCGGCGGTCGGCGCCGTTGGGGAGGTCGCGGCGGGCTTCCCGGTGCCGCGCTCGGGCGGGGCCGCCGCGGCCATCCGCCGCGGGGTCCAGAAAGCCTTGGCGTCCTTGCTGGTCCAGGTGGCGCGGGGGCGGGACTGGTGGCTGAAGGTGGACTGGGTGCCGTGGGCACCGGGGTCCTTGTCGGTCGCGTGGCTCACCGGGGAGGTGGCGAGGCCGAAGGCCATACCCAGGGCGAGGGTCACCACCCTCCCCCGCCGGCGCAACCGGCCGTCGGCCCCTCTCTGCCCGTCGCCTCCACTCCGCGCGGCGGCCGTACTCAGTACGTCAACGCCCCTTTGCACACCAGCCGTCCTCGGCAGGGCAACTGCCCTGCGCACGTCAGCCGCCCTCGACACGTCAGTTGTCCTCCGCAGGTCGGTTGTCCTCGGCACGTCAGCTCGTCTCCTCTGCGACCCAGGCGAGGTATCCGGCGCCACCGTGGGTGACCGGGGTGGCGATGATCTCCGGGGTCTCGTAGTCGTGCGCGTCGAGGAGGTACGCCTCCAACGCCGCGTAGCGCGCGCTCGCCGTCTTGAACAGCACCTGCCACTCCTGGTTGGTCTCCACGGCGCCGTCCCAACGGAACACCGAGGTCACCGGCGCGCTGATCTGGGCGCACGCCGCGAGTCGGCCCTCGATGGCGCCGCGGGCCAGCCGCTCGGCCTTCTGCTCGCTGTCCGTGGTGGTCAGCACGGTCAGGAAGCGCGCCGGGGGCCCGGCCGGGGCAGGGGCTGCGGGTTCGTTCAGGGCGGTGGGGTCGGCCACGGTTACACAGCCTTCGCGGTCGGGGTGGGTGTGGGACTGGTGGGTCGCACGTTTCGGTTCTCCGGCCCGTCGATCTTTCAATCTTTCGATCAAGGGATCGCCTCGCATCGTACGGACCGTGGTGATCAACTGGCGCGCGGCGGGCCGCCCCTTGCCGGCAAGCACCCGGACGTCCCATTGCCCCGTTGCCTCCGGATTCGCCGCGACCGCCGGGGAACGTCCCGGTTGCGCCGTGCGGGGCGCGGAGAACCATGGAGGGGGGAGCCCTGCCGTCGGCCCCGGCCCGAAAGCCGGTCCACACCCGAAAGGCGCGCGCCATGGTGAATCTCGAAACCCTCGTCCGCGACCAGCTCGACGACGCCAGGGCCTCCGCCCACGGACGCAGCGCCCATCTCTTCGTGCACGACGGGCCACTCCGGCAGACCGTGATCGCGCTGCTGGCCGGTACCGCGCTCGACGAACACAACGCACCGCCGGCGGCGAGCCTTCAGGTGCTGCGCGGCCGGGTCCGGCTGACCGGCCCGGGCGGCGGCCAGGTGCTGACCACCGGTCATGTCGCGGCGGTCCCCCATGCCCGACACGGCCTACAGGCGCTTGAGGACTCCGTGGTGCTGCTGACGGCCGTCACCGAGGTGCGCGAACGGGCCCGGGGCGTCGCGGCGAGTGCGGCGGTCCGGACCTGACGGCAGCGGCAACAGCGGCCGGAGGCGAGCCAAGAACTGGGCACCTTCCCGCACTTCACATTTTTCTGAATGTTCCGTACCATCGAACCATGTACCGATTCGTTCTGCCGGCTGATGACCCATGCGCCCGGCGGCGGGCCGGCGTTCGACTCCTTCAGTCGGTTCGCGGTCCGCGCGGCGCGCCTCGACACCGTGATCGTCCGCACCGGCTCGACGCTCCACTGGGGCGGAGGGCCAGCGGAGATCGCCCGACTGCACCCCGGGCTGAAGATCGTCCAGAGCTTCAGCACCTGGAGATACCGGACATCGACCGACACCCCGCGCACTATCGGGCGCTGGCCCGCCTCACGGCCCTGATACCCGGCGCCCGGGAGATGCCCCGGCCAGACAACTGGCGTTTCTGACAGGCGGGTTGCCTCTTGCCTTGCCCTTGTCCTGGGCCCGCCCTTAACCCGCCCTTGCCCCTCAGGCGGCGAACCACTGGTCGTAAGCCAGCTTGCAGAGGAGGACGATGACGACGCAGACGAGCACGCCGCGGACGAAGCCGACGCCCCGTTTGAGGGCCATCCTGGCGCCGACCGCGCCACCGACGAGGTTGAAGAGGGCGAGCAGCGCGCCCAGTTGCCACAGGACCGTGCCCTGGATGGCGAACATCGTCAGCGCGCCGATGTTGGTGCAGACGTTGATGACCTTGGCGGTGGCGGACGAGGCGACCAGGTCCATGTGACTCCTCCCTCCGGATAAATCCGGAGGGCTTCTCCTGTCGGTGGCTAGGCCACGTCGGGAAGGGCCAGCCCGGCCCTGATAGCGACGTTGAGTGCACCGACCTGATCGGCGTTGGCGGTGTGCCCGCACTGAGTGCACTCGAACTTCTCTTGGGTGGTGCGGTTCTCACCGGACACGTGCCCGCAGGCGGGGCAGGTGCGGGAGGTGTTGCGGGGGTCCACCGGGATCACAACACGACCGGCGCTTTCAGCCTTGTGCGCGAGGATTCCCAGGAACACCCCCCAACCCGCATCGTGGATGCTCTTGTTCAGTCCGGCCTTAGCCGCCGCGCCGTTCGGCAGGAAGCTGCCGGACTGCTCGGGGTCGGGCTTGGGCTTAGGCGCGCGGAGCATGTTCGCGATGCTCAGGAGCTCGTGTGCGATCACGTCGTAGGTGCGGACCAGCGCAAGCGCGGTCTTGTGCGCCTGATCCGTGCGCTGTCGCCGGACCTTGCGGTGTAGCCCCGCGACCTTCTCCACCGCCCGGCGGTGCTTCGCCGATCGGTTCTCCCGCTTGCGGCGGGGGAACACCTTGAGGGCGCGCTGAGCTTCGGCGAGGTCATCGGCGTTGCGCTTGCCGTGCCGGGGGTTGGCGATGTGCGCGCCCTGGGATGTGGTGAGGAAGTGGGCAAGGCCCATGTCGATGCCGGTCACGGCACCGGTGGCGGGGAGCGGTTCGGCGGATACCTCGTCACAAGCGAGGATCACGTACCACTGCTTACCCTCACCCTCACTCTTGACGCTGACGGTCTTGACGCGGCCCTTCACCGGCCGGTGCTGGTGGACGCGGACGTGCCCGACACCTTGCAGCCGGAGACGGGTCACGGGGTCATGCGGGGTGGAGTCCCACCGACAGCCGTCGCCATCCTTGGGGAAATCCACGGTGTCGAACCAGTTCACGCCCCGGAACCGGGGATAGCCCGGCTTCTCCCCTGCCTTGACCCGCCGGAAGAACGCTGCGAATGCCTTGTCCAGGCGGCGCAAGGTGGCCTGCTGAGAGGAGAACGACCAGCGGCCTTGCCGCTCGGGGTCGAACGCCCGGATTCCCTTGAGCTGGGCGGACTGCTGCCCGTACTTGATGCTCGTCTTGGAGACGTGCCGGTAGGCATCGCGGCGTTCCTGCAAGGCTCCGTTGTAGAGGGAGCAGTGATCGCGCAGCATCTCGGCCAGGGCCTGTGCCTGGCGGGCAGTGGGCCGGAGGAGGAACTTATACGCCCGATGCACGGTCAGCCTCCTCCTTCTGCTTCTTGGTCCAGGGGCGTTCCCACTGGGTGTCGATGTACTTCTCGACCGTGTCCGCGCTGACCGCGCCGACCGAGGCGACGAAGAACGACGACGACCACAGCGTGGGCATCCGTGACTTCAGGTGCGGGAACTCCTCACGCAGCACACGCGAGGTGAAGCCCTTGAACTGGTTCGCGACATATGACGCCGATGCTTTCGGCTCGTGCTTGACGAACAGGTGCACGTGATCGGGCATCACTTCAAGGGCGATGATCTCCCAGCCCTTCTCGGCGGCCTTGGTGTCGATCAGCTCACGCAGCCGGACCGCGACCCGACCACCGAGAACCCGGCGGCGGTACTTCGGGCACCACACCACGTGCAGCCCCAAGTCGTACACGCCACCGGAGTACCGGCGAACCTTCCGCGTCACAGTCACACGATCACTATATACGCTGCATGTATCTAGCTGAGGTCAACAGTGCAGACCTGTAGGCACAGTTGAGGTCAGAGCAGCCCAGAGAAGCGATTCCCCCCACGCCTCAAGGCGCGGGTCCCCCGCTAGCTGGCTGATGGGAGCGGCGATGGGGGCCATCGGTCGGGCGGGGCGATATCACGCAGACGGGAGCGCAGAAGGGAGCTTCGAGCATCCGCCCCCGGCGTCTTAGTTCCCCTGAGTCCGGTCGTCCCGGGGCCTGATCTCCCCGATGTCCGGCCGCCGCCTCGATGCCCAAGTTCTCGATACCTAAGCTGCGGAGCATGGATGCCCAGACGAAACCCGACGCCGCCACGGCCCCCGAGACGCCCGGCGAGCCCAGGAAGCCCGCGGCAGCCGAGGCCCGTGCTACAGCCGGGGCACGTGCGGCAACCGAGGCGCACGCAGCAGCCGGGGCACGTGCCGCCGACAGCGTCCGCCCCGTGTTCTCCCTCGGGGGGACGCTGGCCGTCGGGCGGTTGGGGTTCGGGACAGCTAGCCTGGCCGGCCCCGGGTACTGGGGGCCGCGGCACGAGGACCCGGAGCGGTCCCTGGCGGTACTGCGGCGGGCCGTCGACCGCGGCGTCACGCTGATCGACACCGCCGACAACTACGGCCCGGACGTGGCCGAGGAGTTGGTGGCCCGCGCCCTGCACCCGTATCCCGAGGGGCTCGTGATCGCGACGAAGGGCGGGGTCGTCCGCACCGGCCCGAACGTCTGGCACATCGCCGGCCGCCCGGAGCAACTGCGCGCCATGTGCGACGCGAGCCTGCGGCGGCTCAGGACCGACACCATCGACCTCTACCAGCTGCACCGACTGGACCCTGACGTCCCCATGGCGGACCAGTTGGGCACCCTGCTGGAGCTCCAACAGGCCGGAAAGATCCGCCACATCGGCCTGGACAGCATCGGGGCCACGGAGTTGGCTCGGGCGCGCGAGGTGGCCCCCATCGCCTCCGTACAGAACCGCTACAACCTGATGGACCGCGCCTCCGAGGACGTTCTGAAGCTGTGCGAGCGGACCGGGATGGCGTTCCTGCCGTGGTTCCCGTTGGGCAACGGCACGCTGACGGGAGGCCGATCCACAACCCCTGCCACGGACGCCTTGGCCTCGATCGCCGCGGCGCACGACGCGACCACCGGCCAGATCGCCCTGGCCTGGCTGCTCCACCACTCCCCCGCCCTGCTGCCCACCCCCGGCACCAGCTCCCCCGACCACCTCGACGAGAACCTCGCCGCGGCCCGAATCTCCCTCACGGAGGAGGAGTTGGCACGACTCGACGCGCTGACGGACGGTAGGGACGGTACTGGCAGTACTGGCAGTACGGACGACTGAGGCGACGACGCGGACGGCTCAGTCGACGTTGGCGGGCCAGCCGGCACGGACGGGCCGAACAGCGCGGACGGAGCGGACGTTAGAAGCACCACACCATCAAGGAGAGAGACGACCGTGCCGCAAGAAAACCCGGCTCCGCCGACCACCCCCGAAGAGGCGCTCGCCATCGCGCCGCGCCACTATGCACAGCCGAAGAACGCGGACGGTTCGCTGGTGCCGCTGCACGTCCATGAATTCGGCATCGGGTACCTGGTGTACCGGAAATACCCCACTCCCACCGACGCGGCGGGACGGCCCCTGCCACCTCCCCCCGGTGGCGCAAAGATCGTTGTGGCGAAGGAAACCGGCAAGACGTACATCGTGCCCAACCTGCCCACCGAATCGGCCATCGAGCTCTACCGCCAGCAGCGGGAGGCGGGGGCGTAGCCGGCCCCCACCGCGGTGTCAGGCCGGCCGATCCGCCGGGCAGGCGGCCCGCAGGCGGGCGCCGCGGCTTGCCGCGATGCGGCGGATCTCCACCAGGGATTCGGTCAACTCGACGGTGAGGAGGTGGAGTTCGCCGGCCGTCCAGCTCCGGGTGTCGAGGAGGCGGCGGGCGTCCTCGACCAGACCGTCGGCGAGGAAGAGTTGGGCTTCCTCGACGTCGTCGGCCAGGCGGGAGACCATGTCGGTTCCGTCGCCGAGGACGTAGGAGGGCTTGCCGTCGGGGCTCGACCACGGCAGAAGCCGCGGGGTAGCGTCGGTCATTGTCGTCAACCTCCAGGGGGTTGGTGGCCACGCCCCCGGACCGGTCGCACGGTCGCGGGGGCCTTCCAGTTGGGTACTGCGTGTAGCCATTCGGTCACGCGACTCCTCGGTGGGCAATAGGATTGCGGTACTTGAAGCGGCAGCGTTCAAGGCGCGGGCCGTCGCAACACCGACGCAAACGCACGTGGCGAGAGGTCATAGCGTTGGACGAGTCCACCGAACCCGAGAACTTGAATCCCCTGGAACGCTTCGGCCGTGACGTCCGGCAGGTGCGCCTGGCCCGCAAAATCACGCAGAAGCGCCTGGGTACCGCCATCGGCTACTCCGAGGGCTACGTGAGCAAGGTCGAGTCCGGAACGCTGTTGCCGAGACCCAGCGAGAAGTTCGCCAAGGGCTGCGACACCGTGTTCGGCACGGGCGAACTGTTCGCCGGCCTGCTGGAACGGATCGACGAGGGCGACCACCCGAGTTGGTTCTTCCCGTACCTGAAACTGGAGCGCAAGGCGGCGCGGATACTGGACTACTCCGCAAGCCTCGTGATGGGCATCCTCCAGACCGATGCCTACGCCCGCGCCATCTTCAGTTCGTCGCACCCGCGCGAAAGTCCGGAGCTGATCGACGGCCGGGTTGCGGCTCGACTACGTCGCCGTGAGGTCTTCGATCGGGAGCGGCCGCCGCTGCTGTGGGTCATCCTGCACGAAGCGTGCCTGCGGACCGTCGTGGGTGATTCCGAGGTGATGGCCGAGCAGTTGACGTACTTGATGAGGGCCATGGCGTCGCCTCAGATCGACCTCCAAGTCCTGCCGTTCTCGGCAGGTGCGCCGGGGGCGCACACGAGGCCGTTCACCCTGCTGACCTTTCATAACTCCTCCACGGTGCTGTACGCCGACGGCCCGCAGGGCGGCAAGCTGTACGACTCCGCCGAAACCCTCGCGGTGCATCTGGACAGCTACGATCGGCTACGGGCGAACGCGCTTTCGCCTGCACATTCGTTGGCTCTCATCAAGACCGTGCTGAAGGAGTACTGATCATGAGCAGCGACTTCGTTCTTGCGGGCGCCGACTGGATCAAGTCGTCCTACAGTGACGGCGACGGCGGCCAGTGCCTGGAATTCTCCCCCTCCCACGCCCCCACCCACGGCGTGGTTCCCCTCCGTGACAGCAAGTTCCCCGGCGGGCCCGCGATCATCGTGTCCGTTGCGGGGTGGTCCTCGTTCGTGGGCGCGGTCAAGAATGGGGAGTTCGCCGTCTGAGGACCGTCTGAGGAGGAGCGCCCGTGGACCTGCGTGACGATGCCCGTGCCCTGTCCGGTGAGCTCGTGCGGTTGCGGCGGGCGCTGCACCGGATTCCGGAGACCGGGCTCGAACTGCCCCGTACCCAGGAGGCGGTGCTGACCGCACTCGACGGGCTGCCGCTGGAGGTGACCACCGGCGAGGGGTTGAGTTCGGTGACGGCGGTGTTGCGCGGGGCGGCGCCCGGGCCGGTGGTGCTGCTGCGCGGGGACATGGACGCGTTGCCGGTGGCGGAGCGCCTCGACCTGGACTTCGCCGCGGACAACGGGCGGATGCACGCGTGCGGGCACGATCTGCACACCAGCATGCTCACGGGGGCGGCGAAGCTGCTGTCGGCGCACCGGGACCGGCTCGCGGGGGACGTGGTGTTCATGTTCCAGCCGGGCGAGGAGGGGTACGACGGGGCCCGGCACATGCTGGCGGAGGGGCTGTTGGAGGCGGCCGGGCGGCGGCCGGTGGCGGCGTACGCGCTGCACGTGCTGTCGGCGGGGCAGGCGAGCGGGGTGTTCGGGACCCGCGGCGGGCCGATGATGTCGGCCTCCAATGTGCTGCGGGTGACGGTGCGCGGGGCGGGCGGGCACGGGTCGATGCCGCACCGTGCGAAGGATCCGGTGCAGGCGGCGTGCGCGATGGTGACGGCGTTGCAGGCGTGGATCACGCGGAGTTTCGACGTCTTCGACCCGGTGATCCTGTCGGTGGGCACGTTCCATGCGGGGACGCAGCAGAACGTGATCCCGGAGACCGCGGTGTTCGAGGCGACGGTGCGGAGTTTTTCGGCCGCGGCGCAGGCGCGGGTGAAGGACGGGACGGTTCAGGTGTGCCGGGGCGTCGCGGCGGCCCATGAGGTGGCGGTGGACGCGGAGTTCGTGGAGACGTATCCGGTGACCGTCAATGACGGGGCGGAGGCGGAGTTCGTGGCGCATACGGTCCGTGAGGCGCTGGGTGAGGAGCGGTTCGCGGCGCGGCGGAATCCGCTGCCGGCGTCGGAGGACTTCTCGCGGGTGCTGGACGAGGTGCCGGGCGTGCTGATGATGCTGGGTGCGCCGCCGGCCGGGGCCGACCCCGAGTGCAGTGCCAACAACCATTCTCCGCTGGCCGAGTTCGACGATGCGGTGCTGGCGGACGGGGCGGCGGTGTACGCGGAACTGGCGGTGCGGAGGCTGGCGAAGGGGTAGGGGGCGACCCGGTCTGGCAGGCGCTTCTTAGAAGGTTCTTAAACCGCACCACTATTCACATGGGCATGACATCAAAGCTCATACGAGTGATCGCTGCGTCGTTGGCGTTGAGCGCCACCGCGGTCGGGATTTCCGGGTGCGGGAGCGCCCAGGCCGGGACGCTTGAGGGCGGGCGGCTGATGCTGCCGGTCGCCGGGGGGACCGCCACGGTGGACACCGCCACGCTGGGGGTGAGTGCGCGGGCCGACGACGGGACGCAGCTGGTGCTGTCCGAGGCGGTCGGGGGCGGGCTCGGGGCGCCCGGGCCGGTGACCCGTACCGCCGACGGGGCGCGGTGGACGTATCCGGCGAAGGGCCTGTCGGTGACGGCGCGTACGGAGCAGGGGCGGCTGCGGATCGGGATCCGGGCGGACCGGGACCAGTCGGTGAGTTGGCCGGTGACCGGGACCGACCGGGCGGCGTCGGCCGTGCAGGTGCCGCGCGGGGAGGGGTTGGACATCCCGGTGCGGGACGCGTTCTGGAATTCCGGGCGGGGCGGGCTGGCCGGGAGCACGGTGGACGTGGGGGCGGATCTGGCGCTGCCGCTGTGGGGGTATGCGATGGGGGGTGGAAGCGGTGCCTCGGGGAGCGGGGGCGCGCGGCACGGGGTGAGCTATCTGACGCCGACGGACCTCGGGACGTCGTTGGCGTTCGCGTCGCGGGGCGGGGCGCTGCGGGCGACCGCCGCGCATGACTTCTCCGCGGGGGACGGGACGCGGGACTACCAGGTGTCGTTCGCGTTGACGGACGGGGACCCGGTGGCGCCGGCGGCCGACTACCGGTCGTACCTCGCGCAGCACGGGCAGTTGGGCAGCCTGCGGAAGAAGATCGCGAAGAATCCGGCGAACGGGAAGCTGCTGGGGGCGTTCCACGCCTACGTGTGGGGCGAGGCGCGGACCGCGGCGGGGGTGGCGCGGCTGCGGAAGCTGGGCGTGGACCGGATGTGGCTGGGGTACGACGCCGGGCCGGATCCGATGGACGCCGCGGCGGTGCGGGCGGCGAAGCAGGCGGGGTACCTGGTAGGGCCGTACGACTCGTTCGCCAACGGGCAGGATCCGAAGGCGGCGGACAGTCCCACGTCCAAGTGGCCCGGGACGGTGTATCCGGACTTCTGTGTGCGGAAGGCGGACGGGACCGCGGAGACCGGGTTCGGGGGGCGGGGGTGCTACCTGAGTTCGCGGGCGTTCGAGAAGGCCGAGCCGGGCAGCCACTATCTGGCGGACCGGACCCGGGAGATGACCGCCAACGGGGCGGACAGCTACTTCCTGGACGTGGACGCGACCGGTGAGGTGTTCCGGGACCACGGCGCGGGCCACGAGATGACCAAGGCGGGAGACCGGGAGAACCGGCTGGCGCGGATGGCGCGGTTGGCGAAGGGCCTCGTGCTGGGGTCGGAGGCCGCGCAGCCGTGGGCCAATGGCGTGCTGGCCTTCGACCACGGTTCGGGGACGCCGGTCGCGGACGGGCTGTGGAAGCTGGAGCGCGACAAGGAGACGTGGGGCGGCTACTACCCGCAGAACGCCCCGAAGAACTTCTTCAAGCCGGTGCCGCTGCCGGCCGATCTGGCCACGGCGATGTACGACCCGAAGTACCGCGTGCCGCTGTACGAGACGGCGCTGCACGGGTCGCTGGTCAACGCCGAGCGGTGGGAGCTGTCGTACGACAAGCTGCCGGCGCAGAAGACCACCCGGGCGCTGCTGGCGATGCTGTACAACACGCCGTTGAACTTCGTCCTGGACGGGCCGTCGCTGACGAAGAACGGGGCGGAACTGGCGGCGTTGCAGAAGTACTTCGCGCCGTTGCACCGGGCCGCGGGGGCCGAGCGGATGACGTCGTTCCAGTGGCTGACGGGGGACCGGAGCGTGCAGCGGACGGTGTTCGGGGACGGGGTGCTGACCGTGACCGCCAACTTCGGCGACCGGGCGTACCACGGGCTGCCGGGCGGGTGTGTGGACGCCCGGTTGCGGGGGGACGCGCAGCCGCGGCGGCTGTGCCCCGCGCAGGTCGACACCCCGGCCGGGTAGGCGGAACGGATGCCTGGGGGCGGGGCGGCGGGTGCGGGCCGAGGGCGGGGCATGCCCCCGGCGCCCCCTCACAGGCCGGTCGGGGAGCCGCTGAGGGCCGCGTTCCGCCGGGGTAACGCGGGCGATGCGGGCGGGTAACAGCGGCGTCGCAGGCTGTGGGACATGACGCTGACGGGCATATCGCTCACGGGCCGTGAGCCCGCGGGCACGACGGGCTCCGGCCCCGCACCGGCGCCTCCGCCGGGGGCGGCGGGGGCGGCGGCCCGGGTGCTGGTGGTCGGCGGCGGGATGGCCGCCGCCCGGCTCGTCCACCAGTTGGCCGCGGCGGCGGACGGCGCGGGCCCCCGTCCACTCCGGGTGACCGTCCTGTCCGAGGAGTCGCATCCGCCCTACAACCGGGTGCTGCTCGCCGAGGTCCTGGCGGGCCGCTATCCGCCGCAGGTGATCGCACTGCCCGCGCCGGCCGCCTCGGTGGCCTGGCACGGCGGCGTACGGGTGGCCCGGATCGACCGGGGGGCGCGGCGGGTGCGGTGCGACGACGGGCGGGAGTTCGGCTACGACGTGCTGGTGCTGGCGACCGGCGCCAATCCGGTGCTGCCGCCGCTGCGCGGCCTGTTCGCACCGGACGGGCCGGAGCTGCCGGACGGGGTGCACCCGTTCCGCACCCTGGACGACTGCGCGGCGCTGGCCGCGGCGGTCCGGCCCGGGCTGCCGGCGGTGGTGGTCGGCGGCGGGCTGCTCGGGGTATCGGCGGCCCGGGCGCTCGCCGCGTGCGGGGCGCGGGTCCTCCTGGCCCACCAGGGCCCGCACCTGATGGACCGTCATCTCGATGCGGAGGCGGGGGCGCTGCTGCGGGACCACCTCACCGGGCTCGGCGTGGAAGTGCACACCGAGTGCCGGGCGCGCGGCGTCCGGACCCGGCCGGTGAGCGGCCCCGACGGGACGGCCGGGCGCCGGGTGCACGGCGTCGAACTGGCCGACGGGCACCTGCTCGACGCCGGTCTGACCGTTCTGGCCTGCGGGGTCCGCCCCCGCACCGGGCTCGCCCGGGACGCCGGCCTGGACGTCGGTACCGGCATCCGGGTGGACGGCGCGCTGCGCACCAGCGACCCGCACATCCACGCCGTCGGCGACTGCGCCGAGCACCTCGGCACCGTCTACGGCCTGGCCGGCGCCGCCCAGGAACAGGCCGACGCGCTGGCCCGGGTGCTGACCGGCCCCGGGCCCACCGCCCCCGCCTACACGGGGACCCGCGCCCTGACCCGGCTCACCCTGGCCGGGCGGGACGTCCTGGACCTCGCCGCGTTCGGCGAGACCGCACCGCGCCCCGGCGACGACGTCGTACGGCTCGCCGACGCCACCCGCGGCACCTACCGCAAGGTCGTCGTCCGCGGCGACCGCCTGGTCGGCGGGGTCCTCGTCGGCGCGCTGGGCACCGTCGGCACGCTCGCCCGCGCCTGGGAGGACGCCGAGTCGCTCCCGTCCGACGACGGCCCCCTGCTCCACCTGCTCACCAACGACGGAGGCTCCTGATGTCCACGACGGCTCTGCGTGACCGGTCACGCCCCACGATCGTGCTCGTCGGCCACGGCATGGTCGGCCAGCGTTTCCTCGAAGCGCTGGCCGAGCGCGGCCTGACCGCCACGCACCGCGTGGTCGTGCTGTGCGAGGAGCCGCGGCCGGCCTACGACCGCGTCCAGCTCACCTCGTACTTCTCGGGGAGGACGGCCGCGGAACTCTCCCTGACCGACGAGCGGTTCCTCGCCGAGCACGGCATCGAACTGCACCTCGGCGACCCGGCGGAGACCGTCGACCGGGCGGCCCGGACCGTCACCGCCCGCTCCGGGCTGACCGTCGACTACGACACCCTGGTGCTGGCCACCGGCTCGTACCCGTTCGTGCCGCCCGTCCCGCACAAGGACGCCGAGGGCTGCTTCGTGTACCGCACCATCGAGGACCTGCTGGCGATCGAGGAGTACGCGGCGAAGCGCGCGAAGACCGGCGCGGTGGTCGGCGGCGGTCTGCTGGGGCTGGAGGCCGCCGGTGCGCTGAAGGGCCTCGGACTGGCCACCCACATCGTGGAGTTCGCGCCGCGCCTGATGCCGGTGCAGGTGGACGACGGTGGCGGCGCGGCCCTGCTGCGCACCATCGAGGAGATGGGGCTGACGGTCCACACCGGTACCGGGACCCAGGAGGTGGTGACCGGCGCGGACGGGGCGGTGATCGGGATGCGGCTGTCGGACGGCACCGAGCTCGCCACCGACCTGATCGTGTTCAGCGCCGGCGTCCGCCCCCGCGACCAGCTGGCCCGGGACTGCCAGCTGGCGGTCGGCGAGCGCGGCGGCATCACCGTCGACGCGCAGTGCCGCACGGTGACCGACCCGCGGGTGTTCGCCGTCGGCGAGTGCGCGCAGGCCGTCGACGGGCGGGTGTACGGCCTGGTCGCGCCCGGTTACGAGCAGGCGGAGACGGTGGCCGCGACCCTCGCCGAGGACGCCGCCGCCTTCACCGGCGCCGACCTGTCCACCAAGCTGAAGCTGCTGGGCGTGGACGTGGCGTCCTTCGGTGATGCGCACGGCACCACGGAGGGCTGCCTCGACGTCGTCTACGCCGACTCGCGGGCCGGCCTGTACAAGAAGCTGGTCGTCGCCCGCGACGGCACCCTGCTCGGCGGCGTCCTGGTCGGCGACGCGGAGACGTACGGCACGCTGCGCGCGCTGACCGGTTCGGTGCCGCCGCTCGCGCCCGAGCAGCTGGTGCTCCCGGCGGGCGCGGGCGCCCCGGCCCAGCTCGGCCCGTCCGCGCTGCCGGACGACGCGGTGATCTGCTCCTGCCACAACGTCACCAAGGGCACCATCCGCGGTGCGGTCACCGCGCACGCGTGCACCAGCGTGCCCGAGGTCAAGAAGTGCACCAAGGCCGGTACCGGCTGCGGAAGTTGCGTCAAGGTCCTCGGCCAGCTCGTCAACGAGGAGCTGGAGGCGAGCGGGGTCGAGGTCGACAAGGGCCTGTGCGGCTGCTTCGCGCAGACCCGCGAGGAGCTGTACGAGATCGTCCTCGCCCTGCGGATCACCTCGTACCGGCAGCTGCTGGACGGGTACGGCCGCGAGGCCGCCCGGGGCACCGACGGCTGCGAGACCTGCAAGCCGGCGGTCGGTTCGATCCTCGCCTCGCTGGCGCCGGCGATCGGTGCCGACGGCCACGTCCTCGACGGCGAGCAGGCGGCGCTCCAGGACACCAACGACCACTTCCTCGCCAACCTCCAGAAGAACGGCTCGTACTCGGTCGTGCCGCGCGTCCCCGGCGGGGAGATCACCCCGGAGAAGCTCATCGTGATCGGTGAGATCGCCCGGGACTTCGGGCTCTACACCAAGATCACCGGCGGCCAGCGGATCGACATGTTCGGCGCCCGGGTCGAGCAACTCCCGCTGATCTGGACCCGGTTGGTGGACGCCGGCTTCGAGTCCGGGCACGCCTACGGCAAGTCGCTGCGCACGGTGAAGTCGTGCGTCGGACAGACCTGGTGCCGCTACGGCGTCCAGGACTCGGTCCGCATGGCGATCGACCTGGAGCTGCGCTACCGGGGGCTGCGGTCCCCGCACAAGCTCAAGTCGGCGGTCTCCGGATGCGCCCGCGAGTGCGCGGAGGCCCAGTCGAAGGACTTCGGTGTGATCGCCACCGCGGGCGGCTGGAACCTGTACGTCGGCGGCAACGGCGGCGCCACCCCGCGCCACGCGGACCTGCTGGCCCAGGACCTCTCCGACGCCGAACTGATCCGCCTGATCGACCGGTTCCTGATGTTCTACATCCGCACCGCCGACCGCCTGGAGCGCACCAGCGTCTGGCTGGAGCGGATCCCGGGCGGCCTGGACCACGTCCGCGACGTGGTGGTCGAGGACTCCCTCGACATCTGCGCGGAGCTGGAGGCCCTGATGGCGGCCCACGTGGCGCACTACCGCGACGAATGGGCGGAGACCATCAACGACCCCGAGAAGCTGGCCCGGTTCGTCTCCTTCGTGAACGCCCCGGACACCCCCGACCCGGTCGTCGGCTTCGTCGCCGAACGCGACCAGATCAAGCCCGACCTGCCGCTGCTCTCCCTCGGCCTGCGGCCGGGCGCACGCTCCCCGAAACCCCTGGCAGACGCCCTGGAAGGAAGCACCCCGCGATGACCCTGACCCTTGAGAGCACCGACCTGAAGGTCCAACTGCTGCTGTCCGACGCCTGGTTCACGGTCTGCCGGCTCAACGACCTGACCCCGGGCCGCGGGGTGGCCGCCCTGCTGCCGGACGGCCACCAGGTGGCCGTCTTCCGCGACCGGGCGGGCCGGCTCTACGGCATCGACAACCGCGATCCGTTCGGCGGTGCCGCGGTCCTCTCCCGCGGCCTGACCGGCACCCACCAGGGCCGGCCGTTCGTGGCGTCACCGCTCCTCAAGCAGCGGTTCGACCTGGAGACCGGGCACTGCCTGGACGATCCGTCGGTGTCCGTCCCGACGTACCGGGTGCGGACGCGGGTGGCGTGAGGGCCGGGCGTAGGCTGAGCCTCCCCCTACCGAGGAGTACGGCGTGACCCGGTGGAACACCAGCCACATCCCCGATCAAACCGGCCGCGCGGTGGTCGTCACCGGCGCCAACAGCGGTCTCGGCTACGTCACCGCCCGTGAACTGGCGCGGCGTGGCGCCCGCGTGGTGCTGGCCTGCCGCAGCGCGGAGCGGGGCGCCGCGGCGCTGGCCCGGCTGCGGTCCGAAGTCCCCGTCTCCGAAGCGGAGTTCCGGCCGCTGGACCTGGCCGACCTGGCGTCCGTGCGGCGCTTCGCCGAGGGCCTGGACGACTTCTGCGGCGACCGGCTCGACCTGCTCATCAACAACGCGGGCGTGATGGCGCTGCCCCAGCGCACCACCGCGGACGGCTTCGAGATGCAGTTCGGCACCAACCACCTGGGGCACTTCGCGCTCACCGGGCTGCTGCTGCCCAAGCTCCTGGCGACCCCCGGGGCGCGGGTCGTGACGGTCTCCAGCATGCTGCACGCGCTGGCCAACGTGGACCTCGACGACCTGAACAGCGAGCGGTCCTACCACCGCTGGGTCGCCTACGGCCGGTCGAAGAGTGCCAACCTGCTCTTCACCCACGCACTGGCCCAACGGCTGGCGGCGGCCGGCTCGCAGGTCGTCGCGGCCTCCGCGCACCCCGGCTACGCGCACACCAACCTCCAGACCGCGGGGGTGCGGATGGAGGGCCGCCGGGCCGCCGAGCGGATCGTGGAGGTGGGCAACCGCCTGATCGCCCAGCCCGCGGACGGCGGCGCGCTGGGCACGCTGTGCGCGGCCACCGCCCCGCACATGCGGCCGGACTCCTTCATCGGCCCGCGCAACGGGCTGCGCGGCGCCCCGGCCCGCTCGTTCCGCGCCCCGTGGACGCAGAAGGACGACACCGCCGACCGGCTGTGGGCGGCCTCGGAGGAGCTCACCGGGGTGCGGTTCGACGTCACCGTCCCGGTGGTGTGAGCTCCGGTCCTGCGGGCGCGCGGAGGGCGCGCCCGCGGGCCCTCGGGGCGCGCGACCGGCGGGATGCCGTCAAGATCGCGTGAAGATCGCCGTGCCACCCGCCAAGGGCGCGCCAAGGCCGCTCGCGGGCGGCCGTCGGACCCCCACGCTGAGCTGGTCCCACCCAGTACCGCACGGAGGTACGACGCACATGTCGACGGTGTCGCAGCCCGCAAACCGGCCCGAGCAGCCGCCCCCGGCGACCGCCCCCGGCCACCACACCGCCGTCACCGCGGCCCCCGACCCCGACCCGGCCGGCGACCGGCACCGCCTGACCGCCCTCCAGGGCCTGGCCGCGCTCTCCCTCGACGCGATGGCCTCCGTCGCGTACGGGCCGGAGTCGATCGTGCTGGTGCTGGCCACGGCCGGCGCGTACGGCCTGGGGTTCACCCTCCCGGTCACGCTCGCCATCGCCGCGCTGCTGGCCGTCCTGGTGGCGTCCTACCGCCAGGTCATCGCCGCCTTCCCCAACGGCGGCGGCTCCTACGCGGTCGCCAAGACCCACCTGGGACGCCGCTCGGCCCTGGTCGCCGCCGCCTCCCTCGTCCTGGACTACGTCCTCAACGTCGCGGTGTCGGTGACCGCCGGCGTCGCCGCGCTCACCTCCGCCTTCCCCGGCCTCTACGGCGACCGGCTGTGGATCTGCCTGGCGGTGCTGGTCCTGGTGACCGCGATCAACCTGCGCGGGATCGCCGACTCGGCGCGGGCGTTCCTGCTGCCCACCGCGGTCTTCGTCGCCTCGATCCTGGCCATGATCGTGGTCGGGCTGTTCCGGGACGCGCCGGCCTCCACCGTCACCGCCGCGGGACACGCCTCCGTCCTCACCCACAACGCCACCTCCGTCGGCGCACTGCTGCTCCTGAAGGCGTTCGCGTCCGGCTGCTCCGCGCTGACCGGCGTGGAGGCGGTCGCCAACGCCGTACCGTCGTTCCGCGCCCCCGCCACCCGGCGCGCCCAGCGCACCGAGGTCGCGCTGGGCGCCCTGCTCGGCGCCATGCTGATCGGCCTGTCGCTGCTCATCGGCCGCTTCCACCTCCAGCCGGTCGAGGGCGTCACCGTCCTCGCCCAGCTCGCGGACGCCTCACTCGGCCACAACTGGGCGTTCTACGTCGTCCAGTTCGCCACCATGGTGCTGCTCGCACTGGCCGCCAACACCTCCTTCGGCGGACTGCCGGTACTGATGGGGCTGCTGGCCCGCGACAACTACCTGCCGCACGTCTTCGGCCTGAAGGCCGACCGCCAGGTCCACCGCCACGGCGTGCTGGCGCTGGCCGCGGTCGCCGCCGTGCTGCTGGTCTTCTCCGGCGGCGACGTCAACACCCTGGTGCCGCTCTTCGCCATCGGCGTCTTCGTCGGCTTCACGCTCTGCCAGGCCGGGATGGTCCGCCACTGGTACCGGGAGCGGTCCGCCCGCTGGTTCGGCAAGGCCCTGCTCAACGGCTTCGGCGCGGTGCTCACCGCCGCCGCCGCGGTGGTCGTCACCGCCACCAAGTTCACCGAGGGCGCCTGGCTGATCGCCATCGCACTGCCGCTGCTGGTCCTCGCCTTCGAGGCGGTCCACCGGGCCTACGGGCGGATCGGCGACCGCCTCGGCCTGGGCCGGGTGCCCGAGCCGCCGCGCCGCGCCCGCTCCCTCGTCGTCGTCCCGGTCTCCCACCTGTCCCGGCTGACCGGTGAGGCGCTGGGCGCGGCGGTGTCCCTGGGCGACGAGGTGATCGCGGTCACCGTCACCTACGGCACCCCCGAGGACCGCCCCGCCACCGAGGCGCTGCGCCGCGACTGGGAGCTGTGGAACCCGGGCGTGGACCTGCTGGAACTGCCCTCCGCCACCCGCTCCCTGGGCCGCCCGATCGCCGCCTACGTCGCGGACCTGACGGCCCGTCGGCCCGAGGCCCGCATCACCGTACTGATCCCCGAGGCCGAGCCCGCGCACCTGTGGCAGCGGGTGCTCCAGAACCAGCGCGGGGCGGTGCTGGCGCATGCGGTGCGGCGGGATACGGATGCGGTGATCTGCCGCTTGCGGTTCCGGCTGACGCCGGGGTAGGTGCCCGCACGTCGTCGGCTCTCCCACCGTGGGGGTTTCTGTTCCGCCTTCGGCGGAGGGGTGTTGGTGGGGTGGGGCCCCGGTGTGTGGTGGGTGACGGGTTCGGGGGGTCGGGGGTGGGTGTTCGGACTGCTGCGCTTTACGTCCGAACAC